>JBJMLJ010000150.1:0-8175 GCA_045805365.1 Thermoleophilaceae bacterium | reverse complement strand
GCCCTGGACCGAGTGGCCGATCGTCTCGGTGGAGGCCGGGAATGCGGGCGCCGCCAGCGCCCCCATCGCCATGGCTGCCGCCAGTAACACGGCAGCGCAGTATGGCTATAGGGTCGGGCCATGCGGGCCTTGAGCTTGCTGGCCGCGTCCACGGACCTCCTGCCGGCACGCGAGCAGATGGGCTTCACGCTCGGCTTCCACATCGTGTTGGCCAGTCTGGGGGTCGCGCTTCCGGCGATCACGTTGATCGCCAACTGGCGGGGCGTGCGCGGCGATCGCGACGCGCTCAAGCTCGCCCGGCGCTGGTCGAGAGTGATGGCCGTGCTGTTCGCCGTGGGCGCCGTCACCGGCACGGTGCTGTCGTTCGAGCTCGGCCTGCTGTGGCCGGGCATGATGCGGCGCTTCGGTGACGTGTTCGGCGTCGGCTTCGCGATCGAGGGCCTCTTCTTCTTCACCGAGGCGATCTTCATCGCCATCTACATCTACGGCTGGGAGCGCCTGTCCCCGCGAGCGCACCTCCTGACCGGGGTTCCGATCGTCATCGCCGGGATCGGCGGCGCGTTCTCGGTGGTCGCGGCCAACTCGTGGATGAACCAGCCGACCGGCTACACGCTCGACAAGGCCGGCAACGTGACCGACGTCAACCCGGTCGACGTGCTCTTCAACGGAGCAACGGGCTACGAGGTGCCGCACATGATCCTCGCCGCATACATGGTCGCCGGCTTCCTGGTGGCGTCGGTATACGCGGTGGGGATGCTCCGCGGTCGCCGCGACCGCTACCACCGGCTCGGCTTCGTCATCCCGTTCACGGTCGCCGCGATCGCGACGCCGGTGCAGCTGCTCGTCGGCGACACCGCCGCGCGCGCGATCGCCGACCACCAGCCGTCCAAGTTCGCGGCGATGGAGTACGTGACCGAGAGCGGCGGCCACCAGCCGGAGTACATCGGGGGCTTCTACGTGAACGGCAACGTGAAGGGCGGGCTGAAGATCCCGGACCTCGACTCGCTCCTCGTCGGCTTCTCGCCCGACACCAACGTGACCGGACTGGACCAGATACCGACGGAGGACCAGGCCCCGGCGCCGACCCTCCTTCACCTCTGCTTCGACGCGATGGTCGGCATCGGCTCGGGGCTGCTGCTGCTGGGCGTCTGGTTCGCCGTGGTCTGGTGGCGCCGCCGCGAGCTGCCCCGCAGCGTCTGGTTCCTGCGAGCGGGCGCGGTCTCCGGCGTGGCGGCGATCCTCGCGCTCGAGTGCGGCTGGATCGTCACCGAGGTGGGCCGCCAGCCGTGGATCGTCTACCGGGTGATGCGCACCTCCGACGCGGTCACCACCGCCGGAGGGATCTGGTGGACGCTGGCCGGGACGATCGTCCTCTACGCGATCCTCGGAGTGGCGAGCGTCATCGTCCTGCGCGGCATGTCGCGGCGCTGGCGGGAGCAGGAGATCACCGACCAGGACGTCCCCTACGGCCCGCAGGAGGCGGCGTGACCGAGGCCGACGTAGTCGCGGCGGTCCTGCTCACCGGCGGCACCGCCTACGCGGTCTTCGGCGGCGCCGACTTCGGCGTCGGGTTCTGGGACCTCGTCGCCGGCGGGGCGGAGCGCGGCAAGGAGCCGCGAGCCCTCATCGACCACGCGATCGCGCCGGTCTGGGAGGCCAACCACGTCTGGCTGATCTTCTGCTTGGTGGTGCTCTGGACCGGCTTCCCGGACGCGTTCGCGGCGATCATGCTGACCCTCTACGTACCGCTGCTGGCCGCCGCGGTCGGCATCGTGCTGCGCGGGTCGGGGTTCGCCTTCCGCAAGGTGATCGTGCGCCTCTCGGGACAGCGGCTGTTCGGCGCGCTGTTCGCCCTGGCCTCGGTCCTCACCCCGTTCTTCATGGGCACCGTCGTGGGCGCGGTGGCGTCCGGCCGGGTGCCCAAGGACGGCAGCGGCGACCGCTTCTCGAGCTGGACCGGCCTCACCCCGATCGTCACGGGCCTGCTCTTCGTGGCCGCCTGCGCGTACCTCGCTTCGGTCTTCCTGGTCTGGGACGCGCGCCGCGTCGGCAAGGACGACCTGGCGCACTACTTCGGCCGGCGCGCGCTGGGCGCCGCGGTCGTCACGGGCGGCCTCGCCCTCGCCGGCCTGATCGCCCTCCACCGCGACGCCCGGTTCGTGTACGACGGCCTGGTCCACGAGGGGCTCCCATTCGTGATCGTCTCGGCGCTTGCCGGCGCCGGGGCGCTCGCGCTGCTGGTCCGCGGAGCCTCGCGCGGCGCGCGGGCGCTGGCCGTCCTGGCGGTGGCGGCCGTGGTCTGGGGCTGGGGCGTTGCGCAGTACCCCTACCTGCTCCCGACGTCGCTCAAGGTCTCCCAGGCCGCGGCGCCGGACGACACGCTCACGGCGCTGCTCGTCGTGGCCGGAGTGGCCGCCGCGATCGTGGCGCCGGCGCTCGCGCTGCTCTATTCGCTCCAGCAGCGCAGCCTCTTGGACGAATAGCCGCGTCCCCACCTTGCGGTAGCCCATGGCCGGGGTTACGGTCGGTCAATCACGGGCCCCCTGTACCACGTCGGGCGCTTCTGCGCCCGGCATCACTGGATCGTGATCGCGGCATGGATCGCCCTCGCCGTGGGTCTGCTCGCGGCCTCCCACGTCGCCGGCTCCCAGACGAGCGACAACCTGACCTTGCCGGGAACCGGCTCCACCAGGGCCCAGGACCTGCTCCAGGACAAGCTCCCGAGCCAGGCGAACGGGACCAACCCGATCGTGCTCCAGGCCCTGAGCGGGAAGCTCACCGACTCCAAGAACAAGACGGCCGTCGGCGACACGGTCAAGTCGCTGCAGAAGCAGCCGGGCGTGACGAAGGTGATCAGCCCGCTGAGCAAGGAGGGCGCGTCCACCCTCAGCAAGGACAAGACGATCGGCTACCTCTCGGTGACGCTCAAGGAGGGCAAGTCCGACCTCACCGAGGACGACGCCAACGTGATCATCGACGCCACCCAGCCGGCCAAGGACGCGGGCCTCAAGGTCGCGACGGGCGGCTACCTGGGCCAGGCCGTCTCGCGTACCGACACCGAGAGCAGCGAGGTGGTCGGCCTGGCCGCCGCCGTGGTGATCCTGCTGTTCGCCTTCGGCACCGCCACCGCCATGGCGCTGCCGCTCGTCACGGCGATCATCGGCCTGGCCACCGCGCTCTCGCTGATCCGGCTGCTCGGCCACGTTGTCGAGGTGCCGACCGTGGCGCCGACGCTCGCGACGATGATCGGCCTGGGCGTCGGGATCGACTACGCCCTCTTCCTCGTCACGCGCCACAAGCTGCAGCTGCGCGACGGCATGGACATACAGGAGTCGGTCGCGCGGGCCACCGCCACCTCGGGCGGCGCGGTCGTCTTCGCCGGCGGCACGGTGGTGATCGCGCTCGTCTCGCTCCTGGCGGCGGACATCCCGCTCGTCGGGACGATGGGCTACAGCGCCGCCGTGGCGGTGCTGGTCGCGGTGCTCGCCGCCACCACGCTGCTGCCCGCGCTGCTGGGAGCGCTCGACTACCGCATCAACTCGCTGCGGGTCCAGTTCGGCAAGACCCATCCGGACGACCACCAGCCGCACGGCTGGGCGCGCTGGGCCCGCGGGGTCGCCAACCGCCCCTGGAGGTCGATGCTCGCGGGCGTGGCGTTCCTCGCGGTGCTGTCGATCCCGGTGCTGCACCTGGAGCTCGGCTCCCAGGACAACGGAGAGCTGCCCAAGAACACCACCGCGCGACAGGCCTTCGACCTGATCTCCAAGGGCTTCGGGCCCGGTGCCAACGGACCGCTCCTGATCAGCGTCAAGCTGAGCTCGCCGGCCAAGCCGGACCAGAGCCAGCTGAACCAGGTCGACCAGCAGCAGAAGAAGCTCGACCAGCAGGTCAAGAGCCTCGAGGCGCAGGGCCTGTCGTCGCAGCAGGCCAAGCAGAAGGTGCAGCCGCAGCAGCAGCAGCTCGACCAGCAGAAGAAGCAGGCCAGCTCTCCGGCGACCGACACGCGCCTCACCGATCTCGAGAACTCGGTGAAGAAGACGCCCGGGATCAAGTCGGTCGCGCCGGCCACGGTGGACAAGCACGGGACCGCGGCCGTCTTCACCGCCATCCCCACCACCGCCCCCTCGGACACGAAGACCGAGGACCTCGTGAACCACCTGCGCGACGACGTGATCCCGAAGTCGGCCAAGGACGAGACCGTCTACGTCGGCGGCCAGACCGCCGGCTACATCGACATGGCCGCGCGGATCGCCGACAAGCTGCCGCGGATGATCGCGATCGTGGTCGGGCTCAGCTTCCTCGTGCTGATGCTGGCCTTCCGGTCGATCCTGCTGCCGCTCAAGGCGGCGGTGGCGAACCTGCTCTCGGTCGGCGCCGCCTACGGGGTCGTGACCTTCGTCTTCCAGGACGGGCACGGCGCCAGCGCGCTGGGGCTGGACGGGGCGGTGGCGATCGTCAGCTACGTCCCGCTGCTCATGTTCGCGATCCTCTTCGGCCTCTCGATGGACTACGAGGTGTTCCTGCTGAGCCAGATCGAGGAGCACTACGAGGAGTCGCACGAGACCCGCCAGGCCGTCATCGACGGCCTCGCCACCACCGGGCGAGTGATCACGTCGGCGGCGCTGATCATGGTGTTCGTCTTCTCGAGCTTCGTACTCAGCGGCAACGCCGTCGTCAAGCAGTTCGGCATCGGCCTGGCCGTGGCGATCGCGATCGACGCGACCGTGGTGCGCTGCCTCGTGGTGCCGGCGGTCATGACCCTGCTCGGCAAGTCCTGCTGGTGGCTGCCGCGCTGGCTCCAGCGAGCCCTGCCGCACATCAGCGTGGAGGGCTCCGAGTACTTCGCCGAGCACCCGGTGGCACCTGAGCCGGCCGCCAAGGCGTGAACCACAGCGACTAGAGTCGCGCTCCGCGTGAGCGAGGAGATCGCCGAGCGGGCGGCGCAGAACGGGCGTTTTGCGATCGACACGGAGTTCGTGTCGGAGCGCCGCTATCAGGCGCTGCTCTGCCTCGCCCAGGTGGCGGTCCCGGACCCGGAGGCCGACGACGGCGTCCGCACGGAGGTCCTCGACCCTCTCGACGGGCTCGACCCGTCGCCGCTCGCGGCGGCGCTCGCCGACCCGGCGGTCGAGGTGGTCATGCACGCCGGGCGCCAGGACGTCGCGATCCTCCGGCGCAGCTGGAGCACGGAGGTTCGCAACGTCTTCGACACCCAGGTCGCCGCAGGCTTCCTCGGCTTCGGCAACCAGGAGAGCTACGAGTCGCTGGTGCGCAAGGTGCTGCGCGTCCGGCTCACGGGCGCCGAGGGCTTCACCCGCTGGGACCGGCGACCGCTGTCGGAGCAGCAGCTCGAGTACGCGCGCGACGACGCCCGCCTGCTGCTGTCCCTGGGCGAGGAGCTGGAGCGACGCCTCGACGAGCGCGGCCGGCTCGAGTGGGCGCGCGAGGAGTGCCGCGCGCTCGAGGACGCGAGCGACGAGCGCGACCCGGACCGGATCTATGAGCGTCTGCCCCGGCTCGGCCGGCTCGACCCCGTCCAGCGCGCCGTCGCGCGCGAGCTCGTGGAGTGGCGCGACGAGGCGGCGCGGAGCATGGACCGCCCGGCCGGCTTCGTGCTGCCCGACCAGGCGCTGGTTGAGATCGCCCGGCGCCTGCCCGGCAGCCTTGCCGACCTCGAGCACATCCGCGCGCTGCCGCCGCAGACGCTTCACCGCCGGGGCGAGCGCATCCTTCAGGCCGTGGAGAAGGGACGCAAGCGAGAGGCGCCCGCCGCGCCGCCCGACGCGCCGCAGCGCGACTCGAGGGACGCCCCGCTGGTCGCGTTGGCGCAGGCGGTCGTCAGGCACCGCTCACAGGAGAGCGGCGTCGCCGTCGAGCTGATCGCCACCCAGGCGGAGCTGACGGCGCTTGTCGGCGCCCGCCGCCGCGGCGAGGACGGCGACGGGATCCGGGTGACTACCGGCTGGCGCCGCGAGCTCGTGGGCCAGGAGCTGATCGAGCTGCTCGCGGGGCGGCGTAGCCTCGCCGTGACCGATGGGCGGCTCCAGGTCTCGGACGCCTAGACGGTCAGCCCGCCTGGGCCGTCCACGGGGGGAGCCTGAGGCCCGCCGGAGGCTCGCCGTCGTCGACGAAGCGGCGGATGTCGCCGCTCCGCCGCGGGTTGAGCGAGACGTGGCGCTGGCCCACGCTCGTCTTCTCGACAAGCAGGCCTGCGCCGAGCAGGGCCTCCCCCACCGCCTTCGCGTGGGCCTTCTCGTTTCCCTGACCGAAGCCGCGCGCCAGGTGGTCGAACTCCGTGTGATAGCCGCCCCACTTGCCCATGCCGTCGAGCCGCTGGAGGATCCGCCGCGCCACCCGCCGCGCGGGGTCGGGATCGTCGTGCGCGCGAGGGACGAGCCCCTCCATCGCCTCCTCGTCGAGCGGAGAGATGCCCTGCCGCGCGGCGGCCTCGGCGATCCGGAGCGGATGCGTGGCGCCGATGGGCTCGCGGAGGTCCTCGACGCCGTCAAGCGCGTGCGCCGGGAACACGTGGACGTGGCAGCGCAGCCGGTCGGTCGTCTCGAACAGGTCGCCCAGCGCGACCCGCGCGTACTCCGCCGCGTAGCCGGGATCCGCGGCCGGATAGGCCATCGCCAGCGAGCCCTCGTAGTCGCCGAGCAAGAGGCTCAACTCGTCCACCGGGCCGGGGTCGGTGGCCTCGACGAGCTTCTCCACCACCGCCGCCGCCAGCATCCCCGCGCGCTCGCCGACCGCGTCCGGGTCGGCACGCAGCTCGGGCTCGAGCGGCAGCGCGGCCAGGACCCGCCGGTCCGCCGGCGCCAGGGCGATCACGATCGGGTCCGGGTAGCCGGTGCGAGCGAGACGCAGCTCGCGCGGGCCGCGGCGGAGCTCGCGCACGAGCAGCTCTCGCAGCCGCGCGGACTGCTCCGGCGGCGCGTCGGCGCCGCCCGCGTCGGCGAGTGCCAGCTCGAGCTCGGTCATGGAAGGGTCCGAGAGTAGGCTGTGAAGGGATGCAGCTCGAGGGCATCCATCACGTCACCGCCATCACCGGCGACGCCCGCCGCAATGTCGACTTCTACGCGCGCGTATTGGGATTGCGGCTCGTGAAGAAGACGGTCAACCAGGACGACCCGACCGTCTACCACCTCTTCTACGCCGACGAGCAGGGCAGCCCCGGCTCGGACATCACCTTCTTCGAGTACCCGGGCGCCGCGCCCGGGCGCGCCGGTGACGGGATGATCCACCGCGTCGGCTGGCGGGTCGCGTCCGCCGAGGCGCTCGACTTCTGGGCCGGGCGCCTGGCCGGCGAGGGGACCGAGAGCGAGCGCGACGGCGACCGCCTCCGCTTCACCGATCCCGAGGGCCTCGAGCACGAGCTCGTCGTCTCATCGGCGCCGGACGAGCCGCTCATCGCAGATCACCCCGAGGTGCCCGCGGAGCTGGCCCTCCAGGGCTTCGACCACGTCCGCGCCTACTCGAGCCAGCCGGAGCGAAGCAGCGGGTTGATCGAGGAGACGCTCGGCTTCAGCCGGCGAAACGGCGGCTGGGAGGCGCGCGGCCAGAGCCGCGGCGGCCTCTACGCCTACGACGAGCCGCCCGCGGAGCCCGGCGTGCCGGGCGGGGGCACGGTGCACCACGTGGCCTGGGCCGCGGAGACGGACGAACACGAGGCCTGGCGCGACCGGGTCAGGCAGGGCGGCGCCCACCCCACGCCGATCATCGACCGGTTCTGGTTCCACTCGATCTACTTCCGCGAGCCCAGCGGCGTCCTGTTCGAGATCGCCACCCTCGGCCCCGGCTTCACGGCCGACGAGCCGCTCGAGAGCCTCGGCGAGAAGATCGTCCTGCCGCCCTTCCTGGAGTCGCGCCGCGAGGAGATCGAGCGCGTGCTCACTCCCTTGCCGAGCTCCAGCGCGGTTCGTCAGAGCGCTTGAGCTGGCAGCCCGAGCTCGACGAGCTTCGCCGCCGCGAAGCGCTGGCGCGCAAGATGGGCGGCGAGGAGCGGGTCGAGCGCCAGCACGCCTCCGGGCGGCTCACCGTCCGCGAGCGGATCGAGCGGCTCTTCGATCCCGGCAGCTTCCACGAGACGGGCACGCTCGCCGGGCGGGCGACCTACGGCGACGACGGCGAGATCGAGGACTTCCTCCCCGCCAACGTCGTGATCGGCTCCGGCCG
>JBJMLJ010000149.1:0-10370 GCA_045805365.1 Thermoleophilaceae bacterium | reverse complement strand
GCCCGGCGCGCCCGCCACCGCGTCGTTCAGCTGCTGCGGGTAGGGAGCCTGCGCCTCCCGACAAGCGGCGACGCTCGGCGCGCCGCCGCTGCCGTTCGCCGGCTCGAGCGTCAAACGAGGCAGGGGCACGCCGCCCTTGGCATCGCGGCCGATGTCCGGCATGTAGACGCGGAGCAGGAACGTGCCCTGAGGCGAGCTGCCGGTGTAGATCGTGTTCGGCCGCGGGTTGGCCGGCGCCTTCTTGAACTCGATGAAGGCCCTGTAGTGGCGCCGCCGGGCGAACCGATCCGCGCCGGGGAGGAAGGGGTTCGAGCTCCCGGGGTCGGCCTTCAGCTCCTGGTCGTTGAGCCCGGAGATCGGCTTCGCCTGGCTGTCGTAGAGGTTCCAGGACGTGTACCGGGAGTACGGGAAGTCCGCCTCGATCCGGATCCGCGTGCCCGGCACGGCCGTGTACTGGCCGCCCCAGTAGACCGCGTGCGTGTCGACCGCGAGCGTGTTGGTGATCGACGAGTCGAGCCTCGTCAGGGAGAACTGGCAGGTGGTGTCCAGCCCCTGCCCGCTCGCCGCGGAGGGGCCTGCCAACGCTGCTGCGACAACCGCTAGGGCCGTCAGGCCTCGGCGCATCCCGCATGTATCGTTGTCGATCCCCGACCAGGAGACAAGCCGGAACCATGCCCAAGACCGTGATCCTCGGCGCCGCCCGCACTCCGTTCGGCAAGCTGGGCGGCGGCCTTTCCAGCCTCGACGCCACCGATCTCGGCGGCAAGACGATCGCAGCCGCGCTCGAGCGCGCGGAGGTCGCACCGGACCAGGTCCAGGGGGTGGCGTACGGGCAGGTTCTCCAGGCGGGTCAGGGCCAGATCCCCTCGCGCCAGGCGCAGATCAAGGGCGGCATCCCGAAGGAGGTGCCCTCGGAGACCATCAACAAGGTGTGCGCGTCCGGGCTGCGCTCCTGCGGGATCCTCGAGCAGGCCGTCCGGGCCGGGGACATCGACGTGGCCGTCGGCGGCGGCATGGAGTCGATGTCGCAGGCGCCCTATCTCCTCAAGGACGCCCGCTTCGGCTTCCGCATGGGCGACGCCAAGGCGCTGGACGGCATGGTCCATGACGGGCTGACCAACCCCTTCAGCGGCAAGCACATGGGCGCCGAGGCCGACGAGGTCGGCGACGAGCTCGAGATCACCCGCGCCGACATGGACAAATGGGCGCTGCGCTCCCACGAGCTGGCGGTCCAGGCCACTGACGAGGGCCGGCTGCCGGAGGAGATCGTGCCGGTCACGATCGAGTCGAGGAAGGGCGAGACCACCGTCGAGATCGACGAGGCGCCGCGGCGGGAGACCTCGCTCGAGCAGCTGGCGAAGCTGAAGGGCGCCTTCAACAAGGACGGCTCGCACACGGCCGGCAACGCCCCCGGCGTGAACGACGGCGCGGGCGCGCTGGTGCTGGCGAGCGACGAGTGGGCGAAGGCCAACGACCGCAAGCCACTGGCCACGATCGTGACCCAGGCGGCCGTGGCGGACGACTTCCCCTACCTGGCCAAGACGCCCGCCAACGCCACCAAGGCCGCGCTCGAGAAGGCCGGCCTCAAGGTCGAGGACATCGACCTGTTCGAGATCAACGAGGCCTTCGCCTCGGTAGCCCTCAACTCGATGCGCATGCTCGGCGCCGACGAGGACAAGGTCAACGTCAACGGGGGCGCTATCGCCCTGGGCCACCCGATCGGCGCGTCCGGCGCCCGGATCCTGATGACCCTGGTCAACGAGCTCCGTCGCCGTGGCGGCGGGCTCGGGGTCGCTGCGATCTGCTCAGGCGGCGGCCAGGGCGACGCGATGATCGTCGAGGTGAACGGCTCCTAGCTCGCGACGGCCCTGGCGTCCGTGCCCTGCGGGGCCCAGGCGTTGTAGGCGTCGTAGTACTCCACCTGAGGCTCACCCTCGAGGCCGACCTCCTGGACCACGCCCTGGAGGCGTGAGCCCATGAAGCCCTCGAAGGCGTCCTGGGAGTCCCACACGTCGATGACCCGCATGCTGCCGCCGTCGAAGCCGCAGAGGTGAATCCGCCCGCCCGAGGGCGGGTCGTCATCCAGCCGCAGCTTGTCCATGACGGCGTCGTACTGCTCGGGGGTCACGCCTTCCCAGCGCATCGCCATGACCGTTGCCATTCGCTTCTCCTTAGGTTGGGGGCTGCCGCTGGCTATCTTCGCCCGGCGAGAGGACTTGGATCAATGCCCAGCGCAGCTTTCTTCGATCTCGACAAGACGCTCATGGAGGGCTCCAGCGCCCTCCACTTCGCGCGGGCGGCCTACAAGGCCGGGATGCTGTCGCGCCGGAAGATGGTCAGCGACGCCTGGGCGAACATCCGCTTCCGCCTGACGGGCTCGACGGACGAGCAGACCGACGAGCTGCGGCAGCGGGTGCTCGACTCGATCGCGGGGCAGCGCGTGGTCGACCTCGCGCGCCTGGGCCCCGACGTGCTCGCCGGGGTCCTGCCCCTGATGTACGAGGAGATGCTGGCGGTCGCCTGGGAGCACCAGGACGCGGGCCGCCCGGCCTACATCGTCACGGCGGCGTCGCAGGAGCTGGCGGAGACGCTCGCGCGGGTGCTGGCCTTCGACGGCGGAATCGGGATGCGCTCGGAGGTCAAGGACGGCGTCTACACGGGCCGCCCCGACGGGCCGTTCACCTACCGGGAGGGCAAGGCGCAGGCGATCCGCGAGCTGGCGGAGCGCCAGGGCATCGACCTCTCGGAGTCGTATGCCTACTCCGACTCGGAGTCGGACCTGCCGATGCTGCGCGCCGTGGGTCACCCCGTGGCCGTCAATCCGGACCCGGCGCTCGAGCGAGTCGCCCGCGAGCAGGGCTGGCGGGTCATGCGCTTCGACACGCTGCGCCGCCGGCTGCGCCTCGGCGCCGCGGTCGGCCTCGGCGCGCTGCTCGCCGGCGGCGGTGGCTACGCGGCCGCCCGGATGCGTCGGCCGGCCCGCTGGCGGCCGCGCAAGCGCTCTGGCATCCGTCCGTTATTCATGTGAGGATCGTCATTAGCCGATCCCCTCGGCAAGGATGTCTGAGTCTCCGGTCCAACTTCCCCTTCGCGGCCGCCTCTGGCGTCCCGCGGAGCGCGTTCTGAGGGACAACGACACCGGCACGTACACCGTGCCCTCGAAGACCACCTATCCGCACCAGTGGAACTGGGACTCCGCCCTGATCGCGCTCGGCTGGGCGGAGCTCGACCCGCCCCGGGCGTGGACGGAGCTCGAGACGCTGCTCGGCGCCCAGGACCCGATCACGGGCATGGTCCCGCATATCGCCTTCCACACGCGGCTGCCCGACCAGCTCGGCGGCCGCCTGCGCGGGCTCTTGACCCAGGTCGCGCGGCCCAGCGCCCGCTACCTCCCCGGCCCGGTGTGGTGGGGCAAGCGCGTGAGCCTCGACGGGCGTCGCATCTCCGGCATCACCCAGCCGCCCGTGGCGGCCACATGCATGCGACTGCTCTTCGAGCAGCACCCCGACGAGAACCGGGCGCGCGGCCTGCTCGAGCCGCTTGCCCGCTGGCACCGCTTCCTGCTCGACGCGCGCGACCCCTACGGCCACGGCGAGCCGACGATCATCCACCCCTGGGAGACCGGCCGCGACAACGCGATCGAGTGGGACGTCCCGCTGTGGCGGGTCATGCCGGAGGTGACCGTGCTGCACCGCCGCGACACCGACTCGGTCAACGCGGCCGAGCGGCCGACGGACGAGCACTACCGCCGCTACCTCACGCTCGTCCGGCGCGGCACCGCCCTCGACTGGGACCAGGAGCGCCTGGCGCGGAGCGGCAGCTTCCGCGTCCTCGACCCTGGCTTCAGCGCGATGCTCGCCCTGGCCGCCGCCGACCTCGCCTGGCTCGCGGAGGCCCTGGGGGAGCCGCGGCTGGCCGAGGAGAGTCGCGAGCACTCGGAGCGCGTCTCCGCCGCACTGACGCGCAGGGCCGACGCCGACGGGCTGATTCGCCCGCTCGACCTGACCGACGGAGCGATCCTGCACGTGACGAGCGCCGGCTCGGCCCTCACCCTCCTGACCCCGGGCCTCGGCGGGCGTCAGCTCGCCGCCGCGCGCAAGGTCATCACCGACGGCGTCCTGCGCTCACCGTTCGGCGTTCGCTCGCTCGACCGCGAGCACGCCGAGCTCGAGCCACGCAACTACTGGCGCGGGCCCGTCTGGACCAACGTCACCTGGCTCGCGGCCCACGGCCTCGAGCTGCACGGCGAGCCGGCCACGGCCGGCAGGCTCCGCGCCCAGATGATCCAGGCGGTGGAGGGCGGGGGCATGCGCGAGTACTTCGAGCCCGACTCCGGCCGCGGCCTGGGCGCCATGGACTTCGCCTGGACGGCTGCGCTGACGCTGCGCGAGCTGGCCGCTGCGCGCAGCGGGGCCGAAGCCGCATAGCCCCTCGGCATCCCGGGTAGCTCGAAATGCATGGTCACCGGGATCGTCATCGTGCTCGGAATCGCGCTGGCCGCGGCCCTGATCGGCCTCGGCGCGCACCTGCTCCTCCACCGCTTCGGGCGGACGCGGCCCGAGATGCAGGAGCGGCGGCCGCACAGGCCAGGCCGGGTGGGCCGGATCTCGAAGCAAGAGGGTCCGTAGGCCCCCTGCCTTAACCTTTTGGCCGTGGCAGTTGAGCCGCGGCCGATGACCGACGCCGAGCGCTGGTTCCGCGAGAAGTACGCGCAGAACCCGGAGCGCGAGGCCCTGTTCACCACGATCTCCGGCGAGCCGGTCGAGCCGCTCTACTCCTCCGAGGACCTGCCCGACCCCGAGCGCATCGGCTTCCCCGGCGAGTATCCGTTCACGCGCGGGGTCTACCCGTCGATGTATCGCGGCCGTCTCTGGACGATGCGCCAGTTCGCGGGCTTCGGCACGGCCGAGGAGACCAACGAGCGCTTCCGCTACCTGCTCGACCACGGGCAGACCGGCCTGTCGACGGCGTTCGACATGCCCTCGCTCATGGGCCACGACTCCGACCACCCCCGCTCGCTCGGCGAGGTCGGGCGTGAGGGCGTGGCGATCGACACGCCCGACGACATGGAGAGGCTCTTCGCCGGCATCCCGATGGGCGAGGTCTCCACCTCGATGACGATCAACGCCCCGGCCGCCGTGATGCTGGCCTTCTACGTGGTGGCGGGGGAGAAGCAGGGCATTCCGGCCGAGCGCCTGAGCGGCACGATCCAGACCGACATCCTCAAGGAGTACATCGCCCAGAAGGAGTGGTGCTTCCCGATCGACCCGGCGATGCGGCTGGTCACGGACATGATCGAGTTCTGCGCCGAGCGGATGCCGCGCTGGCACCCGATCTCGATCTCCGGCTACCACATCCGCGAGGCCGGGTCGACCGCCCAGCAGGAGCTGGCCTTCACGCTCAAGGACGGCTTCACGTACGTCGAGCAGGCGATCGAGCGCGGGCTCGACGTCGACAGCTTCGCGCCGCGGCTCAGCTTCTTCTTCAACGCCCACGTCGACTTCTTCGAGGAGGTGGCCAAGTACCGGGCCGCCCGGCGGATCTGGGCGCGCGAGATGAAGGAGACCTACGGCGCGCGCGACGACCGGTCGCTGCTCATGCGCTTCCACACGCAGACCGCGGGCGTGTCGCTGACCGCGCAGCAGCCGCTCAACAACGTCGTCCGGACGGCCACCGAGGCGCTGTCGGCGGTGCTCGGCGGCACGCAGTCGCTGCACACCAACAGCTTCGACGAGGCGCTCGCCCTGCCGACCGAGGAGGCGGTCCGGGTGGCGCTGCGGACGCAGCAGATCATCGCCCACGAGACCGGCGTGACCAACACGATCGACCCGCTCGGCGGCTCGTACTTCGTCGAGGCGCTGACCGACCGGATGGAGGAGGCCGCCTACGAGTACTTCGCGAAGGTCGACGAGCTCGGCGGAATGGTCGACGCCATCAAGCAGAACTTCCCCCAGCGCGAGATCGCCGAGGCCTCGTTCCGGCTCCAGGAGGAGATCGAGCGCGGCCAGCGGATCATCGTCGGCGTCAACCGCTACCAGCACGAGGGCGAGGAGCAGCTCGAGATCCTGCGCATCCCGCCGGAGCTCGAGCGCAAGCAGGTCGGCCGCGTCGAGGCCGTGCGGGCGGGGCGCGACGGCGAAGTCGCCGAACGAGCGCTCGACGCTCTCCGCGAGGCGGCGGCCGGCAGCGGCAACCTCATGGAGCCGCTGCTGGACTGCGCGCGCGCGCACTGCAGCGAGGGCGAGATCGTCGAATCGCTGCAAAGGGTCTTCGGGACCTACACCGAGACCCCGGTCTTCTAGTCATCCGTCCAGGTAGCCGGTACCACCACGCAAGGGGAGACGCGCGCGGTCGAACCATTGCTCGGCCGCGCGCGTACCTACATACTGAGGCGGGCTAATCGACTCGCCCCTCGCTCGTGTCGCGCTGCTCGGCCCTGCTCATAGCCACGTACCTACTGGTTGCCGGCCTCGTGCTGGTTGGCTCGCCGCTGGCCGCGGACCAGACCACGACGACCACTCCCAACGCACCGCCCGCGACGACCACGGCCCCGGCGCCGCCGGCCGCTCAGCCGAACCCGCAGACGCAGCAACCGCAGGCGCAGGTACAGCCGCGGGCGACCGCCACCACCCCGGCGCCCGACCCGCCGGTCGCTCGGGCCGCCGGCCCGGGCTCGGTCAGCATCGTCGACTACAGCTTCAGCCCCGGCACGATCAGCGTGAACGTGGGCGACACCGTCACCTGGACCAACTCCGGCAAGCAGCCCCACAACGCGACCGGGAGCGGCATCAGCACCGGGACCCTGAAGACGGGCCAGAGTGGCTCCCACACCTTCACCAAGGCCGGGACCTTCAGCTACATCTGCTCGATTCACCCCTTCATGAAGGGAGCCGTGGTGGTGCGTGCCGCGAGCTCTGGCGGCGGCTCGAGCGGCGGCGGGTCGGGCTCGGGCGCGACCGGGAGCAACTCGGGCGGCGGCTCCGGCAACAGCGCGTCCCAGACCGGCTCCGGTGGCCCATCGGAGGCCGCGGCGGCCGGCTCGACCGGCTCCGGCCTGCCGGCCACGGGCGCCGACGCCGCCGTGCTGGCCGGCCTCGGCGTGCTCCTGCTCGGGCTCGGTTACGCCCTCCGGCGCCGCGCCGGGCTAACGGGCGACGGCCGCTAGCGAGGCCCTCGTCCCGAAGCGCAGCCGGTAGACGCCGGCCGCGGTCAGGTGGCGGCGGGCCATTCCGTCGAGCCCGGTGTTGAACGGCTTGCCCACCTGGCGCCAGCCCCCGGTCAGCAGGTGGATCTCGAGGCTCACCCGGCGGCGGCCGGACCCCGGCCGGACCCGGCCGATCGCGTCCCGGCCGTCGATCCAGAACGGGATCGACCAGGCGAAGAACGACGGTTTGGGGCGGCCGTCCGGTAGCTCCAGGCCGGTCTGGTAGAGCGAGTTCTGCGTCACGTCGCGGAGCAGGAACTGGGAGAACATCCGCACGTCGCGGCGTCGGTAGACGATCGCCGCCGCCTGGTTGAGCCAGGCGGCCTGGACGATCAGCGGGACGCCGCGCCTCCGGTCCGGCGGGCTCGTCTCGTAGCCGAACTCCGTGACGTAGATCGGCAGGCGTTCGCGGATCCGCCCCCGCGCGTGCAGGCGGTCGAGGAGCGATGACAGGCGCCCGAGATCGTCGATGCCGACGCTGTCCGGGTCCGGCAGGTGCGAGGAGGGGGGCCGCCTGTGCATGTAGGGGTGCATCGCGAAGCCGTCGGCCTCGAGCGGTCTGAAGTCCCGGCATTCGGGGATGCGGAGCGGGCGCAGCGAGGCGTCGACGCATGCCATGTCGCGCAGGAAGCGGAGGGGAGGGGTCGAGTTCGTCACCCCCGGGCGATCGGCCCCGATCGAGGTGAGCCCGCCGATGAGGACCCGGTTGTCCTTCGAGACGCCCTTGATCGCCGCGTAGGCCCGCTCGTGCATCGCGCGGTACCAGTGGGCGGCGACCGGGACCCACGTCCGCCCGCGCCGCTCCCACTGCGGGAGGAGGAAGGCGGTGTGGTTGGGCTCGTTCCAGGTGGTCCAGAGGTGCACCTGCGGATAGCGGCGCGCCACCGCCTCGGCGAACTTGCCGAACTCCACGGGGTCGGGCCGCCAGCGGAAGCTGCTAGGGGCCCCCGTGCCGCGCTGCACCGCCCAGCGGGGCGCCCAGAAGGCCACGTCGATCATCGGCCTCATCCCGTGCCCGATCACGGCGGCCACCGCCCTGTCGAGCCTCGTCCAGGCGCCCGCGGGGTAGGCCGACGGGTCCGTCGCGTCGAACTTCGGCCGCCTGCGGCTGCCCGGGTCCGGCGCGATCACGGCCCAGCCGGCTGTGAGTCGCACGCGGTCGACGCCCAGCGATTCCAGCACCCCGGCGGTGGCCTCGGGCGAGCCGTACAGGAAGAGGCGGTCGTCCTGGACCTCGTCCTCGATCCCGACGTTCTGGGGCGGCGGCGGGGTCGGTTTCCCGCCGCAGCCCGCTGCGATCGCGGCGAGCGCGAGCAGGGCAAGCAGCGGGCGCTTCACCGGAGTGACGGTAACCTGCCCGCCGATGTCGAACGGCCGCAAGATCCGCGTGGTGGTGGCCAAGCCCGGGCTCGACGGGCACGACCGCGGCGCCAAGATCATCGCCCGGGCGCTGCGCGACGCCGGCATGGAGGTCATCTACACCGGCCTCCACCAGACGCCCGAGCAGATCGTCGAGACGGTGCTCCAGGAGGACGCCGACGCCGTCGGCCTCTCGATCCTCTCCGGGGCCCACATGACGCTCGTGCCGAAGATCGTGGAGCTGCTCAGGGAGCAGGGCGCAGACGACGTCATCGTGGTCGTCGGCGGCACGATCCCCAACGAGGACATTCCCGAGCTGAAGGACCTCGGCGTCGCCGAGATCTTCACCCCCGGCGCGTCGGTCCAGGGGATCGTCGACTACATCCAGGAGTCGGTTCCGGCCTAGGCGGGAACCGCGCCGCGCTCGGCCTCGAGCAGCAACTCGACCGTCTCGCGCAGCTGGGCGATCCGCTCCTCGCCGAACTGCTCGGCCCAGCGGCGCTCGATCTCGGCGAAGATCCGCCGGCCGGCGGCGAGGGCCTCGTGGCCGCGCCCGGTGAGCATGATCGTCTTGGCCCGCCCGTCGGCCGGGTCGGGCGCGCGCTCGACATAGCCGAGGGCCTCGAGGTCCGCGACCGCCTCGCTGACCGCCTGCTTGGAGTAGCCGGAGCGCTCGGCCAGCACGGTCAGCCGCGTCCCCTCGCCGTCGATGAAGCGGAAGACGCAGCCGTGCCCGGGCCGGATCTCGGAGTAGCCCTGTTCGTGGAGACGCTCGTGGAGCTCGCCCATGGCGAGCTCCTTCAGGAGTCCCAGCAGCGGGGGAAGCGGGGCGTCGGGAAGGTGTCCGGGGATCTCGGCCATTGGATTCGTCAAGTCTCCTTATCAGGTCACTTGACGATCTGGTAAGGTGACCTGATCAAGCGACCTGACAAAGTGTACCCCGACCGACGGAGATTTCCCAATGGCTCGTAAGTGGTGGACCCTGATGGCCGTCTCGGTGGCGACCTTCATGTTGCTGCTGGACATCACGGTCGTAAACACCGCCCTGCCTTCGATCCAGAAGGACCTCGGGGCCAGCTTCACCGACCTCCAGTGGGTGATCGACGCCTACGCGCTGTCGCTCGCCGCGCTGGTCCTGAGCGCCGGATCGCTCGCGGACCGGCTGGGGAGGCGGCGCCTCTTCGCGGCGGGCCTGTTGATCTTCAGCATCGCCTCCGGACTGGCGGCGCTGTCACCGGACCCGACCTTCCTGAACGTCTCGCGCGCCATCCAGGGAATTGGCGGCGCGGTGATGTTCGCCGTCTCGCTGGCCCTGATCGCGCAGGAGTTCCCTCCCGGCCGCGAGCGCGGCACGGCGATGGGCGCCTACGGCGCGACGATCGGCGTGGCGGTGGCGATCGGCCCGCTGGTCGGCGGGGTCCTGACCGACGCTCTCGGCTGGCAGTCCGTCTTCTACCTCAACGTGCCGATCGGCCTGGCGGCGATCGTCGTGACCTACGCGAAGCTGCGTGAGACGCGTGATCCGAACGCGACCAAGGTCGACTGGGCCGGAGTGGCGACGTTCAGCGCCACCCTCTTCGCGCTGGTGCTCGCGCTCCTGCGCGGCAACGACGAGGGCTGGGGCAGCGCCCTGATCCTGTCGCTGTTCGCCGCCTCGGCGCTGCTGTTCGGCGCGTTCATCGTCATCGAGCGCCGCGTCACGCAGCCGATGCTCCCGCTCGGCCTGTTCAAGCGGCCGGCGTTCACGGGCGTGCAGATCGCCGCCTTCGCGATCTCCGGGTCGATGTTCGCCCTGTTCCTGTACCTG
>JBJMLJ010000148.1:0-2986 GCA_045805365.1 Thermoleophilaceae bacterium | reverse complement strand
TGGGACTCCGTCTCCGGGACCCGCTGCACGCGATGAGTGCCGCCCTCGTACTTGAAGACGCTGTGCGCGCCCCGTCCCTAGACGGCGAACGTGTAGTGGCCGTCGCCGACCGACAGCGACTCGGTCTGGAAGCCGCGGCGCTCGGCGTAGCGGCTGAGCATCCGGTAGAGGTCGCCGGCGAACAGGCCGGCCTCCTCCCCGCCCGTCCCGGGGCGGATCTCGACGATCACGTCCTTCTCGTCGTGCGGGTCGGGCTCGACCATCGCGAGGCGGATCTCGTCCTCGAGCTCCGCGAGCCGCTTCTCGGAGCTCGCGAGCAGCTCGCGCAGCTCCGGGTCGCCGCGCGCGTCCTCGATGTCCTGGACCAGCGTCCGGTACTCCTGCGCCAGCTCGTGAGCCGGCTCCAGCGAGGCGTACGCGCGGCCGACCTCTGCGTAGCCGCCGCGGTCGGCGATCACGTCGGGGTCGGCCATCTGCCCGGAGAGCTCGGCGAAGCGGCTCTCGATCTGCTCGACGAGCTTCTCTACCACGGGACAACAGTAGTGCGGTGCTCGCGCGATCACCGGTCGCGCTGCGCTCCTTCTAGGGTACGCGGCGATGACGCGCGCACAGCGAAGGGTGGGCCTCACCTACATCTTCACCGGCGCTATGCACTTCATCGCTCCGCGCCCGTACATCGGGATCATGCCCGACTACCTGCCGGCGCACCGAGAGCTGGTGGCTGCGAGCGGAGCGGCCGAGATCGCCGGCGGAGCCGGCATCCTGTCCGACCGCACGCGCGTGCCGGCCGCCTGGTGGATGATCGCCACCCTGGTCGCCGTGTTCCCCGCGAACCTGCACATGGCGCTCCACCCCGAGCGCTACAAGCGGATCCCGCGCTGGGCGCTCTACGTCCGGCTGCCGTTCCAGGCGCTCTTCATCTGGGACGTCTGGCGGACGGCTATCCGCGACGCCTAGCGGCGTCTATCTCGGCAGCTCGGCCTCGGCGCGCCCCTCGGCGACGATCTCCTGGAGCTCCGCCTCCATCTCCAGCTCGCGGCGGCGGCGCATGTGCGTCCTGGCCACGACCAGGAACGGGAGCAGGAGACCGACGCCGGTGACGATCGCCAGCAGCTTCCAGGCGACCGAATAGCCGAGGCCCGGGAAGCGCGAGCCCGAGAGGTTCCTGCGGGTATCGCGTGGGGCGGAAAGCGAGCGGGCCTTGGGCGGTACGGGGTCGGGACCGGCACGGAAGTGGTTGGCCTTGTGCCGGGCGTGGCGCGCGTGCCGCTTCGTCTTGCGGTGCGCGGCGGAGGTCCCGCGGTGCCGGAGCGGGGCGGCCTGGCCAAGGCCACGGAGGATCCGCTCCGGCGTCCGCGGGGTCTTGCGCCCCGAACTGGCCCGCTCGCTCGGGCCCTTGGAAGTCGGTGTCTGGCCACTCGCGGGCGTCGATGGCGGCGCCGGGCGCGCCGCCGGCGGCGCGCCCGCGGGTGCGGGGACGGGTGGCCGGGGAGCGGGCTTCGAGGCGGGCGCCGGGCGGGCCGGGGCCGGCCTGTAGTCGACCGTGGTCTCGTAGGACCTGGGCCCGTCGGACGAGCCCACCACGCGAACGACCTGCGTCACCTGGCGGGCGCTCGAGCCGAGGTCGGGCATCGTGTACTCCCCGGACGCGCCAGGGTCGTCGCTCAAGTCCTCGCCCTTCACGACCTGATGGCCGTCGATGCGGACCGTGTAGCGGTCGCCACGCTCGCTGTCGGGCACCGTGAACGGAACGCGGTCGCCCGGCGAGTAGGCCGGCGGCGCCGGCGGGTCGGCCCAGGCCGCGACAGGTGCAATCAGGCAGGCCGCGGCCAGCGCGACCATCCATGCCCGGATCCCTCCCACTCGCTCGACGCCTCCTGGTCGATCTCGACGGGGATGGGGCGATCCCCCTGCCGGTCAAAGGGAACCGAGCGCCAACCGGACTGTCAAGGGGGAACCGGCGCTACGCGACGACTTCCATGCCCACCCGCTCCTCCTCCGCCGCCTGGCGCGGGTCCTCGACGGCGAGGACGGCCTCGAGGGCGGCGACGGCGACCGCGAGCTGGGAGAGGTCCGGCTCGCGGGTCGTGAGGCGCTGGAGCTGGATGCCGGGCCACATCAGCGCGCGCGCCCAGCGCTTGCTGCGGTTGCGGCCGAACCACTTGATGATCTCGAACGCGATCCCCGCGACGAGCGGGATCCCGACCACGCGCGAGACGAACAGCCAGAGCCAGGGCAGCTTGCCGAGCGGGGCGAAGACGAAGATCGCGACGATCATGACGATCAGCAGGAAGCTGGTCCCGCAGCGGGGATGGAAGCGTGAGAACTGCCTGGCGTTCTCCGGGGTCAGCGGCTGGCCGGCCTCGTAGCAGGAGATCGTCTTGTGCTCGGCGCCGTGGTACTGGAAGACGCGTTGGAGGTCGCGCATCCGCGAGATCAACCAGAGGTAGCCGAGGAAGATCGTGATCCGGATGACCTTCTCGATGAGGACGAAGACGATCGAGTTCGGGATCTGATCGCGGAAGAGGTTGGTCAGGCCGGCCGGCAGCAGGAAGAACAGGCCGACCGCGAACAGAACCGCGAACACGACGGTTCCCGCCCACGCGCCGCCGCCGATCTCCTGCTGGTCGCCGTCCTCGTCGGGTGGCACCTGCGCGTTGGCCGAGATGCCGAGCGCCCTGAAGCCGATCTTGAGGGACTCGGCCAGCGCGACCACGCCGCGGACGATCGGCAGCCGCAGCACGCGGTGGCGCTTGCTCCACGACACGAGCGGCTCGGAGACGACCTCGATCTCGCCCTTCGCCCCCTCCTTGGAGTCCACGCCGCCGGCGGCGAGCTGCTCGGCGGACGGCTTGCGGACCGCGACCGCCCAGGTCGAGACGCCGCGCATCATCACGCCCTCCAGCACCGCCTGGCCGCCGACCGGCGCGTCGGCCTGGGCCTGCCGCACGGGCTCGCGCTCGAGGGTCGGACTCGCGGAGGTCAC
>JBJMLJ010000147.1:0-4431 GCA_045805365.1 Thermoleophilaceae bacterium | reverse complement strand
TGGAAGGAACAGCGCTATTGGACCGACTGACTCCGGTTGAGCAGCGCGCGCCGGGCAAGTGGCAGATCGGCAGCGTCACCCGGGTCAAGCAGGAGACTCCGCGCGTCAAGTCGTTCCGGATCGAGCTGCCGATGTGGATGCCCCACCTCCCCGGCCAGCACTACGACGTGCGGCTCACCGCGCCGGACGGCTACCGGAGCCAGCGCTCCTACTCGATCGCCTCCTCCCCGCTCGACGAGGGTGAGATCGAGCTGACGATCGACCGGCTGGAGGACGGGGAGGTCTCCCCCTACTTCCACGACGTCGTCGTCGAGGGCGACCAGGCCGAGGTCCGCGGGCCGTTCACCTCCTACTTCGTCTGGCGCGGCGAGGCGCCGGTCCTGCTGCTCGGCGGCGGCTCGGGAGTCGTGCCGCTGATGGCGATGCTCCGCCATCGACGGCGGACGATGCCCGACCTGCCGATGCGCCTCGTCTACTCGGTGCGGACCGGCGAGGACGTGATCTACGCCGACGAGCTGGGCGACGAGACGACCCTGACCTTCACACGCGAGCCACCGCCGGACTGGACCGGCCACACGGGCAGGATCGACGCGGAGCTGGTGGGACGGGCGAGCGGGGGCCTCGCCTTCGTATGCGGCTCAAATGGCTTCGTCGAGGCGGCCTCGGACCTGCTGCTCGAGACGGGCTTCGAGGCGAGCCAGATCCGAACGGAACGCTTCGGTCCGACGTGACTAGCGGACCGCGGGGCGCCGGCCGGCGGCCTCCGCCGCCTGACCCGCCCGGCGAGCCGCGCGAGCCGCGCGCACGGCGTTGCGCCGGCCGTCGCGCTGGAGCGCCTCGTGCATCCGGCGGACCTCGGCGAAGACGATCTCGGATGCGGCCTGGGCCTGCTCCTGGGTCGGCTCCTCGACCCGCTCGAAGCGGATCGGCTCGCCGTAGTGGAGGGTCACCTTGGGGAACTGGAGCCGCTTCCAGTTCCGCGCCTTCTCCGACCCCGTGATCGCGGTCGGGACGACCGGGACCCCGGACTCAAGAGCCAGCCGGCCGAGCCCGTGGCGCGGCTTGCCGAGCTTCTGGGAGCGCGAGCGGCCGGCCTCCGCGTACATGACGATCAGGTCGCCTCGATCGAGGATCGCGTGCGCGGTCTTGAAGGCCTCCTCGTCGTGGTGGCCGCGGCGGATCGGGAAGACGCCGCCGTGGCTGTAGATGAACTGCATGGGCTTCTTGAACAGCTGCGACTTGGCCATGAAGCGGACCTTGCGGCGCAGGTAGACGGCCACGAAGAAGTGGTCGAGGAAGGAGAAGTGATTGGGCGCGATGATGGCCGGGCCGTCCGCCGGCACGTTGTGCGAGTCGATGCAGCGGGTCCTGAAGAACAGGACGATGTACGGGGTGAGGACCAGCCGCACCGCCTCGTAGACCCAGTCCGGTGCGCGCGTGCGCGCCCGCTCGTGGAAGCGATCGAAGTACTCCGCGGGGCGCGGATCCTTGTAGACCTGCTCCTTCACTCGAAGGGTTGCTACCCGGACTGCGGCCGCCGGTTACTTGCTTTTCGTGCGCTCGAGCGCCTTCGCCCAGCCGCCGAGTAGCTCATCCCGCCGATCGGCGGGCATGGAGGGCTCGTAGCGAGCGTCCTCGCGCCAAATCTCCCGCACGTCGGCCTCG
This sequence comes from Thermoleophilaceae bacterium, assembly GCA_045805365.1. Classification (GTDB taxonomy): domain Bacteria; phylum Actinomycetota; class Thermoleophilia; order Solirubrobacterales; family Thermoleophilaceae; genus DASXBA01. The sequence continues at coordinate 2,766 of JBJMLJ010000147.1, read as the reverse complement.
CTCCACAGTCCGGTCGCGACGCCCGCGAGGAAGGCGGCGCCCAGCGCGGTCGTCTCGGACACCTCGGGCACCACCACGGGCACCTCGAGCACGTCGGCCTGGAACTGCATCAGCCAGCGGTTGACCACGGCCCCGCCGTCCGCCTTCAGCTCCTCGAGCTCGATCCCGCTCGCGGACTCCATCGCCCGAACGGCGTCGACGGTCTGGTACGCCATCGACTCGAGCGCCGCGCGCGCGAGGTGGGCGCGGCCGGTCCCGCGCGTGAGGCCCACGATCGTCCCCCGCGCGTAGGGGTCCCAGTGGGGCGAGCCGAGCCCAGTGAAGGCCGGCACCAGGTAGACCCCGTCGTTCGAGTCGAGCGAGCCCGCCAGCTCCTCGGTCTCGGCGGCGGTCTCGATGACCCCGAGAGCATCGCGGAGCCACTGCACCGCGGCGCCGGTGACGAAGATCGCGGCCTCGAGCGCGTAGTCCACCCGGCCGTCGACGCCCCAGGCCAGGGTCGTCAGTAGTCCCTCCTGGGCCTCGGGCGCCTCCCGGCCGGCGTTCTCGAGCACGAAGCTGCCGGTGCCATAGGTGTTCTTGCCGAGCCCGCGCTCGTGGCAGGCCTGGCCGTAGAGGGCGGCCTGCTGGTCGCCCGCGATCCCGGCCACCGGCACCGTGCCGCCGAACTCGGACGTCTCGCCGTACACGTGGGCGCTCGGCAGCGGCTCGGGCAGCGAGTCGGGCTCCACCGAGAGCAGCTCGCACAGCTCGCCGTCCCAGGACAGCTCGCGGATGTCGAACAGCAGCGTGCGCGACGCGTTCGAGTAGTCGGTCACGTGGCGGCCCGTGAGCTTGAAGACGAGCCACGAGTCGATCGTCCCGAAGGCGGCGCCCGGGTCGACGCCGCCCTCCTTGACGAGCCACTCCATCTTCGTGCCCGAGAAGTAGGGGTCGAGCACGAGCCCGGTGCGCTCGCGGAAGAGCGGCTCCTTGCCCTGCTCGCGCAGCTCGTCGCAGCGCTCGGCGGTGCGGCGGTCCTGCCAGACGAGCGCGCGGTGCAGCGGCTCGCCGGAGTCGCGGTCCCAGGCGACAACCGTCTCGCGCTGGTTGGTGATCCCGATCCCGGCCAGGCCGGAACCGTCGATCCCGGCCTCGTCGAGGGCCTCGTGCGCCACGGCACGGGTCACTTCCCAGATCTCGTTCGCGTCGTGCTCGACCCAGCCCGGCCGTGGGAAGTGCTGCTCGAACTCCCGATACGCCCGGCCGGACGGCCGCCCGCGGTCGTCGAACAGGATGCAGGTGGTGCCGGTCGTGCCCTGGTCGATCGCGAGGATCACGTGGGCGCGGAAGGTATCGTGCCGCGATCCCAAAGGAGGCTCTTTGCCAGAGGTCGAAGCGCACATCACCGGCACCGTCTGGAAGATCGAGTGCCAGGTCGGCCAGGAGGTCGAGGAGGGCGACACGCTCGTCATCCTCGAGTCGATGAAGATGGAGATGCCCGTCGAGGCCGAGGACGACGGCGTCGTGAAGGAGATCAGCTGCAACGAGGGGCAGTCGGTCTCCGAGGGCGACACGCTGGTCGTCCTCGAGTGACGGGAGGAGCGCAGTCCGGGCGCCGGCCGGACGAGCACCGCACCACGGACTCTCTCGCCTCCGGCAAGCTATTGCTGGACGAGCCCGCCGAGGGCGTCGCCCGGCTGACGATCCACAACCCGGGCAAGCGCAACGCTCTCGATCAGGAGATCCTCGACTCGATCGCCCAGACCGTTCCGGGCCTCACCGCGCGCTGCGTGCTCGTCACCGGCTCGGAGGGCATCTTCTCCGCCGGCTACGACATCGGCGACATCCCGCCGCAGGAGTTCGCCGTGCGAGCCGAGTCGCTTGTCGCCCACCCGTTTGCCGACGCCATCGAGGCGCTCGAGGAATACGACTATCCGACCCTGGCCGCGCTGAACGGGCACGCGATCGGCGGCGGCCTCGAGGTGGCGCTCGCCTGCGACCTGCGCGTCGCGGCCAACGAGGCAAAGATGGGCATGCCGCCGGCCAAGCTCGGTCTCATCTACTCCCACACCGGGCTGCGCAAGTTCATCGACGCCGTGGGAGTCACACGCGCGCGCGAGCTGTTCCTCGTCGGCCGCAACATCGACGCCGAGACCGCGCTCCAGTGGGGGCTCGTGAACTCGGTCCACCACGCGGACGACCTCGAGGACGCCGCGCTGGCGCTCGCCGAGGAGATCGCCGGCAACGCGCCGCTGTCGCTGTCCGGGAACAAGCGCGTGATACGCGAGCTGCTGAAGGTCGAGTCACGGCTCGATCCCGAGGTCGAGCGGGAGCTCGTCGAGCTGCGCCGCTCGTGCTTTCTCTCGGAGGACTTCCAGGAGGGCGTCCAGGCGTTCGCCGAGAAGCGCAAGCCCCGCTGGAAGGGGCGCTAGCCGGGCTTGATCTCGACCGGGCCGGCCGTGACCCGCGTACCGCGCTCGATGCTGAGCGGTATCGCGGCCCGCTCCTCGACGTCTGCCACCAGCTTGCGCAGCTCCTCGTCGGGCGCATCGCCACCGATCTGGATCGAGTAGCCGATCCCGGTGGAGAGAAGCGGGTCGCCCTCGAAGCCGCCGTCGGCCGAGACCTCCAGCTGCGTCACGCCGATGCCACGGGCACCCGCCTCCCGGAGGATGTCGTTGAAGAGGCAGCCGGCAACGGCAAGGTGCAGCAGGTGGCCGCCCGACATCACCTCCGCATGGACCTCCGCGCGCTCGGTGAGGTGATGGGAGAGCGTGAGCTTGG
>JBJMLJ010000146.1:0-3412 GCA_045805365.1 Thermoleophilaceae bacterium | reverse complement strand
GAGCTGAGCCGGGAGGAGATCGACGCCTTCGCCCTGCGCTCGCACCAGCACGCGGCGGCCGCCCGCGACTCGGGCCGCCTGGCCAAGGAGATCAAGCCGGTCGAGATCGAGGCCACCCGCAGGGAGCCCGCGCGGACCTTCGAGCACGACGAGTCGATCCGGGACGACACGACCGCCGAGAAGCTCGCGGCGCTGCCGGCGCAGCCGAACACGACCCAAATGACGGCGGGCAACTCGTCGCCGCTCAACGACGGCGCCAGCGCCGTCGTGCTCGCCGGCGCGGCCGCGGCCGAGGAGCTCGGCGCCGAGCCGCTGGCGCGGGTCGCCGCCTCGGCCACCCACGCCCTCGACCCGGGTTACATGGGGATCGCACCTGCGTACGCCATCCCGAAGGCCCTTCAGCGCGCCGGGCTCACCCCCGATCAGATCGACGTCTGGGAGGTACACGAGGCCTACGCCGCCGTCGCCGTCGCCATCCTGCGCGAGCTGCCGAACCAGCTCGACGGCTTCGAGGTCCCCGACGACAAGCTCAACCCCAACGGCGGCGCGGTCGCCATCGGCCACCCGTTCGGCTCCTCCGGCACCCGCTACGTCCTCACCCTTGCGACCGAGCTGCGCGAGCGTGGCGCCAGGTACGGCGTCGTCGGCGTCTGCGTCGGATCCGGCCAGGGCGTCGCCCTCGTCCTCGAGAACCCGGCAGCCTGATGTCCACCTGGATCTTCGAGCCGGGCCACACGGAGGCGGAGTTCCGCGCCCGGCACATGATGGTCACCTGGGTCCGGGGCCTGTTCAAGGACATCCACGGCCGCATCGAGCTCGACTGGGACCGCTGCCTCGACGCGACCTTCGAGGGCGAGATCGACGCGACCGGCATCTGGACCGGCGAGCCGATGCGCGACGAGCACCTGCGGAGCGCCGACTTCTTCGACGTCGAGAACCACCCGAAGATCACCTTCAACGGCCGGTTCATGGAGCGCACGGCCGACACCGCGTTCAAGGGCGAGGTCCAGCTGACCATCCGCGGCGTGACGCGCACCGTCCCGCTCGACGTCTCCTACATCGGCGAGTGGAGGACGCCCTGGTGGGAGGGGGACGAGAACAGGGGCGAGATGCGCCGGATCGGATTCGAGGCGACCACCAGGATCGACCGCCACGACTTCGGGGTCGCCTGGCAGGACGAGATTCCGGCCGGCGGCGTCGTGGCCGGCAACGAGATCGAGCTGGTCATCGACGTCGAGGCCATCCTGCTGGATGACCTCGAGCGCACCGGGGCGATCGACTACTACCGCGACCGGGCCGCGCTTCCCGGCTGAGGGCGCTCAGCGGTCGTAGGTCGCGATCGCCCGTAGCGACAGCGCGGTCAGCACGGCGCTCATCGCGACGATCACGCCGCAGCAGAGCGCCAGCTTCTCCAGGTTCCAGCCCTCGATCACGAGCGAGCGCAGCCCGTCGATCACGTAGCTGACCGGGTTCGCCCGAGCGAGCGCCTCCATCACCGGACTGAGGCGGTCGAAGGGGACGAAGTTCGGGGTCAGGAAGAGCAGCGGGAAGAACACGAGGAAGCTCGTGTTGGTCGCCTGGACGTTCCTCGTCCGCAGCGCCACCAGGATCGCGAAGCCGGCGTAGCCGACCCCGAATGCGGCCGAGAGCAGGATGAGGACGACGGTGCCGAGCACGCCGCTGCGGACCTCCGCCCCGAAGGCGATCCCCGCGAAGACGACGACGGTCGCCGCGCTTACACCGCGGACGAAGTCGGCGACGAGCCGGCCGAAGATGATCGACGAGCGCCGAATCGGCGCCACCAGCAGCTTGTCGAAGTAGCCGTTGTCGATCTCCGTTACCAGCGCGAGCCCCGAGGTCGCCGTCGCCACCGCGAACATCAGGGAGACGGGCAGCTGGAAGGCGACGTAGCCCTGCTCCTTCAGGAAGGGCGTCGAGGGCGGGAAGGTCCTCGAGACCTGCCCCACGTTCACGGCCAGGAAGAACAGCGGGATGAACAGCGTCGGGATGGTCGCCTCGGGGTAGCGCACGACCTCCCGCACGGCCCGGCGGCCCAGCAGCATGACGTCGGTCACTCTGACTCCTCTCCTTCGTCCGGTTGGTCCTCGCCCTCGAGCCTGCGGCCGGTTGCCCGCAGGAAGACGTCGTCGAGCGAGGGCCGCGACACGGATATCGCTCCCACCTGGAGCTCCGCGGCGTTCAGGCGCAGGACGATCTCGGCGATCGACGCGGCTCCGTCCTCGACGTAGAGGGCGAGCGCGTCGGCCTCAGGCACCACGCGCTCGAGGCCCGGCAGCTGGCCGAGGGCGCTCCTCGTCGCGTCCGGGTCGGCGCCGTTCAGCGACACCGAGACGACGTCGTGACCGAGGGCGGCCTTGAGCCGGGCCGGCGTCCCCTCGGCGACGATCTCGCCGGCGTCGATGATCGCCACGCGATCGCAGAGCTGATCCGCCTCCTCGAGGTACTGGGTCGTGAGGAAGACGGTGGCGCCCTCGGAGTTGATCCGGCGGACCTCGTCCCACACGGCGATCCGCGAGGCCGGGTCGAGGCCGGTCGTCGGCTCGTCGAGGAAGAGGACCCTCGGCGAGTGCACGAGCGCGGTGGCCAGGTCGAGCCGCCGCTTCATGCCGCCCGAGTAGGTCTTCGTGCGCCGGTCCGCGGCGTCGGTGAGCCCGACGAGCTCGAGCAGCTCGGCCGCCCGGGCCTTGCCGTCGGCGCCGCCGATCCCGTACAGGCCGCACTGGAGCTCGAGCAGCTCCCGCCCGGTCTGCACCGGGTCGAGCCCGATCTCCTGGAGCGCCACGCCGATCCGCCGCCGGACCTCGGCCGCATCGGTCAGAACGTCCACGCCGGCCACGCTGGCGCTGCCCGCCGTGGGCGGAAGCAGCGTGCACAGCATCCGGACTGTCGTCGTCTTGCCGGCGCCGTTGGGACCGAGGAAGCCGAAGATCTCCCCCTCGGAGACCGTCAGGTCGATGTCCCGAACGGCCTCCACCCCGCCCTCGAACGTCCGCCGCAGCGCCCTCGCCTCGATGGCAGCCACCGGCATGCTCTGCCCTCCTGTCGATTTGGTCACGCTTGATAGACCGCCGGACGCGCCGGATCTCATCGCTGCTGGATCGCCTGCACCGACCAGCTGTTGCCGTCGGGATCGCTGAAGAAGACGAACGAGCCCCACGGGAACTCCTGCACGTCGCCGACCTCGACGCCGCGCTCCACGAGCTCGGCGCGGGCGGCCTCGATGTCGTCGACGACGAGCTGCAGGCCATGGACCGAGCCCGGCGACATCTCGGTGAGGCCGGTGCCGATCGCGATCGAGCAGCCCGAGCCCGGCGGGGTCAGCTGAACGAAGCGGAGCTCGTCGCTGACCTGGTGGTCGTGGTCGGCGTTGAAGCCGGCCTTGTCGGTATAG
>JBJMLJ010000145.1:0-4318 GCA_045805365.1 Thermoleophilaceae bacterium | reverse complement strand
GGAGCGCTGGTGGACCGGCAAGCCCCTGCGACGCCGCTATTTCGAGCTCGTCCTGGCCGGGGGCCGCAACGTAGTGGTGTATCGCGACCTGGTCCGCGGCGCCTGGTTCGAGCAGCGCGGCTGACATCCGGCCACTGCCCTAAAGGAAACCCCGGGCATACCGAAAAGGTGAACAGTGGCCTTCGACCTCGATTCTGCGCTCGCCAGGTCCGTTGCTGCAGGTGCCTCGGACCTCCACCTCAAGGTGCCGTCCGTGCCTCGTATGCGCGTGGACGGCGTCCTTGTCGACCTGCCCGACAGCGAGCCCCTGGAGCCGCAGGACACCGCTCGTATCAAGGAGATGGTGCTCACCTCCGAGGTGAAGCAGCGCCAGTTCGACGAGATCGGCTCGACCGACGTCTCCTACTTCACCGACGAGGCCCGCTACCGCGTCTCCGCCTTCCTCCAGCGCGGCACCGCCTCCTTCGTCTTCCGCGTCGTGCCCCTGGCTCCCGACGTCTCCGAGCTCGGGCTGCCGACGGTCATCCCCTCGTGGGCCGACGCCATGCGCGGCCTCGTGGTGATCACGGGGCCGACCGGCTCCGGCAAGAGCACCACGGTCGCGGCGATCATCGACATCGTCAACCGGCGCCGCTCCTGCCACGTCCTCACGATCGAGGACCCGATCGAGTACCTGCATGCCGACAACAAGGCGGTGGTCTGCCAGCGCGAGATCGGCCTCGACGCACCGACCTTCCACATCGCGTTGCGCGCGGCGCTTCGCCAGGACCCCGACGTGATCGTCATCGGCGAGGTGCGCGACGAGGAGACCGCGATGACGGCGCTCCGCGCCGCCGAGACCGGCCATCTCGTCCTCTGCACCATGCACACGCTCAACGCCACCGAGACCGTCCAGCGCTTCATCGACCTTTTCGGCGACCGACAGGCCGGGCTGGCGCGGCAGGTCCTCTCCTCGACCCTCGTCGGGATCAGCTCACAGCGGCTGCTCCCCGGGGCGAACGGGGGCCGCGTGCTGAACGCCGAGGTGCTCGTCAACAGCAGCCGCGTGCGCGACATGATCGCCGGCGAGGTCGAGCACAAGGACATCCAGAACGCGATCGCCGAGGGCGACTACTACGGCATGCACACGTTCGACCAGGACCTGATGAACAAGGTGCACGACGGCCTGGTCACCCTCGACGACGCAGTCGCCTACGCGACCGACGCGCACGACTTCAAGCTGGCGCTCGAGACCACTCTGCCGGCCGGCACCCGCGCCGACCGCTAGCCGTGCCGGCGGGCGTACGCCGCCGCCTCGCTGTGCACCAGCCGCACCAGGTTGCCGAGCGCGATGTTCCCGTCGACGAGGTGCAGGCCCCACTGCGCGGTCGGTGACGGCGAGAACACGGGGGCGCCTCCGCGCGGGGAGATCCGCAGAACGTGGATGCCGCCGGCCGAGGAGCAGCGGGCGCGATAGCCGCGAGGGACCGAGATCCACGGCGTCGAGGCGGTTGGCAGCGTCACCTTGAGCGCCGCGATGGCCGCGCCGATGCCGGTGCCGGGCGCGAAGGGCTTGCTCGGGAAGACCGTGTCGGTCAGGCCGGAGCTGCCGCCGAGGCTCGTGGGGTTGCTGCACAGGACCTGCCGGCCACTCGTGGCCGTCCTCCCGAAGAGGCTGTCGGAGGGTGGTTGCCCGCCGAAGGTCGAGAAGGCGACCACGCAGCGGAGCTGGGTGCGCGAGTGGCAGCTGCGGATGTGCTTGAAGTCGCCGTCTATCTCGCGGCCTCGCTTGACCTCCACGTTGCCGCCGAGGAGGAGCGCCGAGAGAAGCCGCGTGCGCACCTTCGGCTTGCGGTCGATCTCGCGAGCGATCAGCTGCCGCAGGACGAAGCTGCCTTGCGAGTGGCCGATAAGGACGAAGGGGCGGCCGTGGTTGTAGCGGCGGAGGTAGGTGCGCCATGCCCGTGCGACGTCGGCGTAGCCCTTGAGGTTCTCGACCCCGCGGCCGCCGGAGAAGATGCCGACAAGGGTGCGCTGCCGGTACATCGGGGCGAAGACGCGGCAGTACTGGGAGTAGCGGGCGGCCTGGAAGCGGGCGATCGAGCGCTCCTCGGGATCGATGTGGCGGTTGGCGATCGGGGTCCTCTGGTCGCTGACGGTGGGATAGACGTAGAAGCAGTCCGCCTTCGTGCGCCGTGGGCGCTTGGGATGCTCGACCCGGAGCTTCTTGCCCGTGGGCGAGAAGACGGTCGTGGCGAGGCCGGGGTTGCAGGGGTTGTGGCGCAGCCCGGGCTTGCAGAGCCAGATCGTTCGGGGAGCTGCCGTGGCGGAGCCGGCGGCAACTGCCGCGACAACGCATCCGAGGACGAGCGCCTTGACCGCAATGCGAACATTTGTTCGTGTCATACGTCGAGCTCCATTGCCACTCTGCCTTCTCCTTCCTGGATGGGGCGTCGCATCCGGTCGAGCTCGCGGCGACCGCCGCCGAGCAGGGCCATGAGGCACTCGCGGTAACCGATCATGACGGGTTGCACGGCGCCATGGAGATGGCGCAGGCGCTGAAGCCGCAGGGCGTCCGGCCGATCACGGGTGCCGAGCTGACGCTCGACGACGGCTCTCACCTGACCCTGCTGTGCGAGACGCGGCGTGGCTACTCGAACCTCTGCCGCATCATCACTCGCGCGCACTCGGGCACTCGCCGCTGGGCGCGCGAGGGGGAGTTCACGCTCGGCGGCCGGCGCCAGGATCCGCTCGACCTCGAGCCGGCGGTGTCGATCGAGGAGATAGAGCGCCACGCCGAGGGGCTCGTCTGCCTCTCCGGCTGCGCGCGCGACGGCGCGGTTGCGCGGCACGTGGAGGCCGAGCGCTATCCCGAGGCGGCCGACACAGCCAGGCGGCTCCTCCGCGCCTTCGGTTCCGAGCACTTCCGGGTCGAGCTCCAGCGCCCCTTCTGGCGCCACGACAGGCGCCGCAACCGGCTGCTCGCCGAGCTCGCCGAGCGGCTCGGGGTGCCGTGCGTGGCGACTGGCAACGTCCACGCCCACGCGCCGGAGCGGGCGCCGCTCCAGGACGCGATGGTGGCGGTGCGGCTCGGCGCCACGCTCGACGAGACCGAGCCTGCCCGCCGTGGCAACCGCTCGCACGTGCTGGCGCCGCCCGAGCGCATGGCGGAGCGCTTCCGCGACCATCCCGATTCCGTCACAGAGAGCGCGCGGCTCGCCGAGCGGCTGCGGTTCGACCTCACCGAGGACCTCGGCTACCGCTACCCGGGCTCCGAGGACGGCTCGGCGGACCGCAAGCTGGCCGAGGTCTGCAACGCGAAGCTGGACGAGCGCTACGCCGGCCGCCGCACTCACGTGGAGGCGGAGCGGCGGCTCGAGGAGGAGCTGCGCGTGATCCGCCACCTCGGGCTCTCGGGCTTCTTCCTCCTGCACCGCGACATGCTCGAGCTTGCCCGGGAGGTGGCGGTCGAGGTGCGGGGGCCCGACAGCGCTCGCGCGCTGCTGCCGCCGGGGCGCGGACGGGGCTCGAGCGTCGCCTCGATCGTCTGCTACCTGACCGGGCTCTCGCACGTCGACCCGGTCGAGAACGAGCTCTTCCTGGGCCGCTTCCTCAACGAGGAGCTCACCGCGCTGCCGGACATCGACCTCGACTTCCCGCGCGACATCCGCGACGTCCTCATCCCGCGCGTGCACGAGCGCTACGGCCGCGACCGCTGCGCCCTCGTCGCCGCCTTCGCCACCTACCAGGTGCGCTCGGCCGTGCGCGACTTCGCCAAGGCGCTGGGACTGCCGCCGGGAGAGATCGAGCGGCTGGCGCGGGAGGTGGACCCGTGGAAGGACCGCAACGACATCGAGGGCGAGGTGCCGCACCGGACCTCGCCTCGCTGGGAGGCGCTGACCCGGTTGTGCCGCGACGCCTGGGGCCTGCCCCGGCACGTGACCCAGCATCCGGGTGGCATGGTCATCTCGACGCAGCCGCTGATCGACCTCTGCCCGGTCCAGCCGGCCTCGATGGAGGGCCGCCAGATGGTGCAGTGGGACAAGGAGTCCTGCGCCGACGCCGGCTTCCTCAAGATCGACCTGCTCGGCCTGGGGATGCTGTCGGCGGTCGAGCGCTGCGTGGAGGACATCGCGCGCACGCGCGGCGAGCGGATCGACCTGTCGCGGATCCCCTTCGACGACGATCAGGTCTACGAGCGCATCCAGGACGCGGACACGGTCGGGGTGTTCCAGATCGAGTCGCGAGCGCAGATGTCGATGCTGCCGCGGACGCGGCCGGAGAACCTCGACGACCTGACCGTGCAGGTGGCTCTGGTGCGGCCGGGGCCGATCATCGG
>JBJMLJ010000144.1:0-2519 GCA_045805365.1 Thermoleophilaceae bacterium | reverse complement strand
TGCTTGAGCATGCCGATGCGGTCGATCCCCATGCCGAAGGCGAAGCCCTGGATCCGCTCCGGGTCGTAGCCGTTCTCGGCGACGAACCCGTAGACGTTGGGATCGACCATTCCGGAGCCGAGGATCTCTATCCAGGCCGAGCCCTTGCAGAGCGGGCAGCGCGAGCCGTCGCGCAGATAGCCCTTCGCGTCGCAGCGGAAGCAGGAGACGTCGACCTCGACGCTCGGCTCGGTGAACGGGAAGTAGCCGGAGCGCAGCCGGATCTCGCGCTCCTGGCCGAACATCGCGCGGGCGAACTCGAGCAGCACGCCCTGGAGGTCGGCGAGCGTGATGTCCTCGTCCACCGCGAGCCCCTCCAGCTGGTGGAACATGGGCGTGTGCGTCGCGTCCGAGTCGCGGCGGTAGACCCGGCCCGGGATGACGATGTAGATCGGCGGCGGCTGCTTCTCCATCGCCCGCGTCTGCATGGGCGAGGTGTGTGTCCGCAGCACGACCTGGTCGGCCAGGTAGAACGTGTCCATCAGCGTCCTGGCCGGGTGCCCCGGCGGGATGTTGAGCGAGGTGAAGTTGTAGTAGTCGAACTCGACCTCGGGACCCTCGAGGACCTCGAAGCCGAGGCCGACGAAGATGTCCTCCATCTCGCGCCGCGTCTGGGTAACCAGGTGGAGGTGGCCGGGCGGCAGCGGCGGGTCGCCGGGCAGCGTGACGTCGATCCGGTCCTGCGCGAGCCCGGTGTCGAGCTCCTCCGCCTCGAGTCGCGCGGTGCGGTCGGCGAGCAGCGCCTCGAGCCCCCGCTTTACCTCGTTCGCCTCCTTGCCCACCGGCCCCCGCTCCTCCGGCGGCAGCTCGCCGATCGAGCGCAGCGCCTGCGTCAGCTCCGCCTTGCGGCCAAGGAAGCGCACGCGCAGCTCCTCCAGCTCGCCGGCGCTCCGGGCGGCGGCGATGGCGGACTCGGCCTCCCGGCGGAGGTCGGCGAAGCGGGCCCCAGGGCCATCAGGCATGAGCGGCCATCCTATTTGCGACGTCGTAGAGCGCCACCGTGGCCGCCATCGCCACGTTGAGCGACTCCGGGCCGTCGTCTCGCAGCGGTATCCGGAAGCGCGCGCTCACCTCCGGCGGGAGCCCTCCCCGTTCTGCGCCCATGCACAGCACGAGCGGCGGCTTTGGGTCGATCTCCCCGAGCGGCCGGTCGGCGTGCGCGTCGAGCCCCACGAGGCGACCGGCCGGCTCACCCCGCGCCGGCGGTCGGGCGAAGATCGAGCCCATGCTGGCCCGCACCGCCTTCGGGGAGAACGGATCGGCGCAGCCCTCGCCGAGGAGCACTGGTCCGTCGCATAGAGCATGAGCCGACCGGATGATCGCGCCCACGTTGCCGGGGTCCCCCACGCCGTGCAGGTAGACCGAAAGGTCCCCGCCGGGCGATGACCAGCGCCGCCGGTACACGCCGATCGCCCGCGTGCCCGAGCCCAGCGTGCTGACCTCGTCGAGCAGCTCCGGCTCGACGTCCTCACCGGCGACCAGGACGAACTCCGGCTCCCAGGCCGCCTCGACCAGGTCCTCCCCCTCGGCCAGGAACAGGTCGAGCTTGTCGCGCCAGCGCCGGTCGTGGAGCTTGCGGATGGTCTTGAGCTTGTCGTTGTCGGCTGATCGGATCATGAAAAAGGGCGCCTCGCTTGGCGCCCCGGGAGTTTGTCCTTCGCTGCGGTTTGCGTTCAGGCAGCCACAGCCTCCCGGGCTCGCTCGGCAAACCGTCGGAACGTGTCGGGGTCGCGCACGGCGATGTCGGCGAGCGCCTTGCGGTCGAGCTCCACCCCGGCCTCGCGCAGGCCGTGCATGAACTGGCTGTAGCTGAGGCCCTCCTGGCGGGCTGCCGCGTTGATGCGCGTGATCCAGAGGCGGCGGAAGTCGCGCTTGCGGTTGCGGCGATCGCGATAGGCGTACTGGTCGGCCTTGAGCACGGCCTCCTTGGCACGCTTGTAGCTCTTGCTGGCCTGGCCGCGATAGCCCTTGGCCAGCGCAAGCGTGGCGCGGCGCTTCTTGCGAGCGTGCACGGAGCGCTTGACGCGGCTCATCAGTGCATCAGCTCCTTGACCCGCTTCCGGTCCTGCCGGCTGACCTCGACCGGCCGCCCCAGGCGCCGCTTGCGCTTGCGCGCCTTCTTGCCGAGGTTGTGGCTCGTGAACGCGTGCCGGGCACGGAGCTTGCCCTTGCCCGTCTTCTTGAAGCGCTTCTTGGCGCCGGAATGGGTCTTGACCTTCGGCATGTGAACGAGCAATTGAAGCAGACGTCCGGGGCTGGATCGGCTAGGAGCGGTCGCAGACAGTCGCCTTTCGCGCGGAGCGGGCGCCGCGTGCTTAGTGGCTACTCGGGTGGAGGCAGACGATCGGGATAACCCGACCAGCGGCGGCGGCACGAACCCGGTAGGTGGCATACGGCGGAAAGACGCGATCCGCGAGGTCCCAGAGCCGGGCCCGTTCCGCCTCATCGGTGATGACCTCCGCGCGGAACGGTCGCCCGCC
>JBJMLJ010000143.1:0-6325 GCA_045805365.1 Thermoleophilaceae bacterium | reverse complement strand
GATCGGGATCGTCATGTCGGAGCGAAGCGCAAGCACCTCGCCGTGCTCGTTGAAGACCCGGTAGGCGGAGTCCACGGCGCGGGCGTCGCCGAGGCGGAGCACCTCCTCGTACTCGAGCGCCGGCGTGTAGACCTCGCCGTAGCCGGCGTCCTCGAAGCCTGCGCGGAGCCGGTCGGTTAGGGCGCGCAGCTCCCGCATCTCGTCGGGGAGCACGTCGCGGGTGCCCGGCGGGATCGGGTGGGTCATGCGCGCCCCCTCAGGCGTGCGCGGCTAGGCCGGGACCCGCTCGGAGGCGACGCGCTCGATGCGCGCCCCCAGCGCCCGCAGCCGCTCGTCGATCCGTTCGTAGCCGCGGTCGATCTGCCGGATGTTGCCGATCTCCGACCTGCCCTCGGCGCACAGCGCCGCGATGAGCATGGCCATGCCGGCGCGGATGTCGGGGCTCTCCATGCGCTCACCGTGAAGCCGGCTCGGGCCGCTCACGACCGCGCGATGCGGATCGCAGAGCAGAACCCGAGCGCCCATGGATACGAGCTTGTCGACGAAGAAGAGGCGGTTCTCGAACATCTTCTCGTGGATGAGTATGAGGCCTTCGGACTGCGTGGCAAGCGCGAGGGCGATGCTCGTCAGGTCCGCGGGGAAGGCCGGCCAGGGCCCGTCCTCGATCTTGGAGACGGCGTCGCCCTCGTCGTCGCGGATACGCAGCTTCTGGTCGGGCGGCACGACCGCGTCGTTGCCGTCGAACTCGATCTTGCAGCCGAGGCGCTCGAACGCGAGCCGCGTCATGCGCAGGTCCTCGGGCACCGTGTCCTTGACCCGGAGCTCCCCGCCGGTGCAGGCGGCAAGCGCGATGAAGCTGGCCACCTCGATGTGGTCCGGTCCGATCGTGTGGTCGGCGCCGCCGAGCCGGTCGGCGCCCTGGACGATCATGCGGTTCGAGCCGATCCCCTCGATCTGGGCGCCCATCTGCATCAGCAGGCGGGCCAGGTCCTGCACGTGCGGCTCGGAGGCCGCGTTGTGGATGACCGTGCTCCCGGGTGTCAGCGCGGCGGCCATGATCGCGTTCTCGGTAGCCATCACCGACGGCTCGTCCATGAAGAAGTCGCACGCCCGCAGGCCGCCGGTCGCCTCGATCCGGTAGCCGCGACCCACGCTCACCGAAGCACCGAGCGCGCGGAAGGCGTCCAGGTGCGGGTCGAGCCGGCGGCGGCCGATCACGTCGCCTCCGGGGACGGGCATCTCGGCGACCCCGCAGCGCGCCAGCAGCGGGCCCGCGAGCAGGAACGACGCTCGGATGCGCTCGGACCATTCGGCATCGACGTCGGCGTGGTCGACCTCGTCGGCCTTCAGGGAGACCACGTTCTCGTCGAGCCAGCTCGTCTTGACTCCGAGGCGGACGAGGAGCTGGATCATCGCCTCCACGTCCCGGATGCGCGGGACGTTCCGCAGGACGACCTCCTCCTCGGTCAGGAGCGAGGCAGCCAGCAGCGGCAGCGCGGCGTTCTTGTTACCCGCCGGGACCACCGTGCCCGACAGCGGGTAACCGCCCTCGATGATGAACTTCTCCATGCGCAGAGCCGCTCGGGTCGGGACTGCGAGCGGCTGCGCAAGGGTAGCGAAGGGCATTTTCACCCTGGTTCGGGCCTGCAGGCGGATACCCTGCCCCCGTGACCCCCACCCGCGACCAGGCCTGGCAGCTCGTGGAGGAATGGATCGAGAGCGATTCGCTGCGCAAGCACCTCCTGGGCGTCGAGGCCGCGATGCGGGCCTACGCGGGGAAATGGGACGAGGACGAGGAGCTCTACGCCGTCACGGGCCTGCTCCACGACCTCGACTACGAGCGCTATCCCGACCTCGACACCGGCCACCCGCGCAAGGCGCTCGAGCTCTTCGAGGAGCTCGACTACCCCCGGGAGCTGATCGACGCGGTGGCCGGGCACGCCACCTTCCTGGGCGTTCCACGCGAGACGCGCATGGCCAAGACGCTCTACGCCGTCGACGAGCTCTCCGGCTTCATCGCCGCCTGCGCCCTGGTCCGACCCACCGGCATCGATGGCATGGCGCCCAAGTCGGTGAAGAAGAAGCTGAAGCAGCCGAGCTTCGCGGCGGGCGTGAACCGGGACGAGGTCTACCAGGGCGCCGAGGAGCTCGGCGTGGACTTCACCGAGCACGTGGCATTCGTCATCGGCGCGATGCAGGAGCGCGCCGACGACCTGGGGCTGGCGCCGGCGCCGTCCTGACCCGCCGTGAGCCTGCGGATCATCGTTCTCGAGGGCGACGAGACGGGTCAGGAGCTGCTCGAGCAGGCCATTCGGGTGCTCGATCCGGGCGTCACGCGGGTCGACACGGAGCTCGAGCACTACGACCTGTCGCTCGACAACCGCCGGCGGACCAGCAACGAGGTGGTGGCAGCGGCGGCGGCCGCCATGCGGGAGGCCTGCTTCGGGCTCAAGGCCGCGACGATCACCCCCGAGGGGGCCGACGACGTCGGCAGCCCGAACCGGCTACTGCGCGAGGCGCTCGGCGGCCAGGTGATCATCCGCACCGGCCGCCGCATCCCGGGCGTGACGCCGGTGGCCGGCGTCCACTACCCGATCGCCGTGGTGCGGATGGCGGTCGGCGACGCCTACGGCGCCGAGCAGTGGCGCGAGCAGGCGAACGGCGACGAGATCGCCCTCCGCACCGAGCGGATCAGCCGCAACGTCTGCCGCGCCGTTGCGGAGTACAGCTTCAGGACGGCGGAGCGGATCCACGGCCGCGTCTTCGGTGGTCCGAAGTGGACGGTGAGCCCGGTATACGAGGGGATGCTCAAGGAGGAGCTCGACGCCGCCGCCGACCGCCACCCGGAGGTCCCCTACACCCCGGTCCTCATCGACGCGACCTACGCCGGGCTGGTTTCCGGCCAGGCCGACGTCCCGCTCGTGATCCCGGCGCTCAACCGCGACGGCGACTGCCTGTCCGACCTGGTGATGCCGCTCTTCGGCTCGATAGCCGGCGCCGAGTCGGTGCTGCTGGCTCTCGACGACGACTACGAGCCGACCGCCGTGATGGCCGAGGCGCCGCACGGGACCGCTCCCGCGCTCCAGGGCAAGAACATCGCCAACCCGATGGCGATGGTCCTGGCGGCCGCGGCCCTGCTGCACTACGCCGGCGAGCAGGGCACCGAGGGGGCCGACTCGGCCTCGCGCGCGATCTACGAATCGGCGCTCGAGGCGACCGCCACCGGGATCCGCACGCCGGACCTCGGCGGCCACTCCACCACCAGCGAGTTCACCGACGAGGTGATCTCCCGAGTGCGGACCAAGATGGAGATCTGGTCCTCGCTTTAGGCTGCGCCACGTGGAAGGGCGAAGGCGACGGTCGGACTCGCGGCAGTTCAGCCTGATTGCCCGGGGGCGGCCGCGCGGGCTCGAGACTCGGCGTCAGCGCGCCGCCTTCTTCGCCGCCTGGTGGGTCGTGTCGTTCGTGCTCTGGGCCCTGCTCGTGTTCAAGACCCAGGGCGCCGAGTTCATTGCCGGCGCCGTGGCGGCGACCTTCTCCGCCACCGCGGCCGAGGTTGTGCGCGCCAAGGGCTATGCCCCCTTCTCCCCCCGCCTGCGCTGGGCCCGTGCCCTCTTGTTCCTGCCGCGCGAGGTACTGGTCGACTGCTTCCTCCTCCTGCGCGCGCTCGCGCGCGCGGCCTGGCGGCGGGAGGCGATCCAGGGCAGCATCCGCTGCGTCCACTTCGAGGACGCCGGGGGCTCGGACCCCCGCTCGCAGGCGCGTCGTACCGTCGCCAAGTGGCTCGGCTGCGTCGGCCCGAACACGGTCGTGATCGGCTTCGACGAGCCGCGCGACGCGGTCCTGATCCACCAGCTGGTCAGGACGAAGCGGCCGCCTGACCTGGATCCCGGGCCGTGAACGCCTGGCTGATCGCGGCAACGGTCCTGCTCGGCGGGCTCTTGCCGTGCATCTATGTCGTGATGCGCGGCTCGCGGGTCAGCGCGCTGATCGCCCTCGAGCTGGCTTCCACCCTCACGACCCTGACGCTGCTCCTCATCGCGCAGGGCCTGCACCGCGATCCGTTCGCCGACCTGGCGCTCGTCAGTGCGGTGCTCTCGTTCGCCGGCTCGCTGACCTTCGTCCGCTTCCTGGAGCGCTGGGTATGAAGGCCGTCGTCGTCGACGTCCTGCTCGGCGTCGGCGTCGGCTCGATCCTGCTGAGCTGCCTCGGGCTGCTGGCCAGCGGTGGCCCGTTCGAGCAGCTCCACTTCACCGGCCCCGCGGCCACGATCGCGCCGGTCGCCATCGCCGCCGCCGTGATCGTCGACGAGTCGACGCCCTCGTCGATGGCGGTGAAGTCGGTGATCACGGCGGTGATCCTGCTGGTGACGAGCCCGGTCCTCGTCCACGCCACGGCGCGGGCCATTCGCGTGCGCCGCCACGGCCGCTTCCAGATCCTGCGCGACGAGCTCGCCCGGAAGGAGAACCCATAGAGCCGCTCCAGGCAGCCGTGCTCCTCCTGGTGGCGATCTGCGGCACATGCGTCGTGCTCGCCCGCGACCCGCTCCGGCAGGCGATCATGGCCTCGCTCTACGGACTCGTCCTGGGCGTTCTGTTCTTCGCGTTCGCGGCGCCCGACGTGGCCCTCTCGCAGACGGTCGTCGGCGCCGTGGCGCTGCCGCTCATGATCCTGCTGGCCCTCGCCCGGGTTCGCTGGGAGGAGGAGCGGCGCAAGTGACCCTGCGGCTGCGGGTCTTCCTGGTGGCCGGGACCGGCCTGTTCGCGGCGCTCATCTGGGGCTTCGCCGGGCTGCCGGACTTCGGTCACTTCCACGGGACGTATGGCCTCCTGCTGAACAAGCTGTCGGTGCCCCAGCGGGCCACCACCGACGTGGTCACCGCCGTGAACTTCGACTATCGCGGCTTCGACACCCTCGGCGAGGAGTTCATCCTCTTCGCCGCGGTCATCGGGGTCACCAGCCTGCTGCGCACGCTGCGCGGCGAGCACGTCGAGACTCCGGACGACGACGTGCCGGGCAGGCGCGTCCCCGAGACGAGCCTTGCTGTGCGGGTCACGGGCCTGCTCCTGGTCGGCCCGACCGTCCTGATCGGCATCTACATCGTGCTCCACGGCCACCAGACGCCGGGCGGCGGCTTCCAGGGGGGCGTCGTCCTCGCCACCGGCCTCCTCCTCACCTATCTGACCGCCGACTACATGACGATGCGCCGGGTCGGGCCGACGGGGCTGATCGAGGCGGCCGAGGGCGCGGGGACGGCCGGCTTCGCCCTGATCGCGATCGGCGGCCTGATCTTCGCCGGCACCTTCTTCGAGAACTTCCTGCACATCGGTACCGCGGGCGACCTGGTCAGCGCCGGCACGATCCCGCTCAGCAACCTCGCGGTGGGCCTGGCCGTCACGGGCGGCTTCACCTTCATGCTCTCCGAGTTCCTCCAGCAGACGCTCCTGAAGCGCCGCCGCGAGGTCCGATGAGCATCCTCCCCTACATCGTGGCCGCCTGGCTGGTGTTCATCGGCCTCTACGGGATCGTCACGAGCCGCAACCTGCTGCACCTCGTCGTCTGCCTCGCCGTGATGCAGTCCTCGTCCTATCTGCTGCTGCTCTCGATCGGCTACGTCAAGGACGCCTCGCCGCCGGTCTTCGCCGACAGGCCGACGTCCACGCCGGCCGTCGATCCGATCGTCCAGGCGCTGACCCTCACCGACGTCGTCGTGGGGACGACCGTCTCCGCCCTCCTCCTGGCGCTGGCCGTGCAGGCCCACAAGCGCTACGGCACGCTCGACCCCGACGACTTGCGGCCCAAGCGGCCCCACGCCTGAGCCATGGCCAACCTGGCTCCACTCGCCGTCGCCGTGCCGTTCGTCGTGGCCGCCGTCCTGGTCGGCGTCGCCGTGCTCCTCCCGCGGCCGGTCGTCGATGCCGCCGCGGTGGCGGTGGCGCTCGCCGTGGCGGTGCTGTGCGCCCTGGTCCTCTCGGACGTTCGCGACCACCAGATCGTCTACTGGTTCGGTGGCTGGACCCCCCGGCACGGGGTCGCCCTGGGAGTGTCCTTCACGATCGACCAGATCGGCGCCGGCCTGGCGCTGTTCGTGGCGGTCGCCTTCGTCGCCGCCTTCGTCTTCTCGTGGCGCTACTTCGTCGTCGTGGGCCCGTTCTTCCACGCGCTGATGCTCGTGTGGCTGGCGGCGATGATCGGCTTCAGCTTCACCGGCGACCTCTTCAACCTGTTCGTCTTCTTCGAGCTCCTGAGCGTCGCCGCCTACGCCCTGGTCGCCTACGACATCGAGGAGGAGGGGCCGATCCAGGGGGCGCTCAACTTCGCGGTC
>JBJMLJ010000142.1:0-9588 GCA_045805365.1 Thermoleophilaceae bacterium | reverse complement strand
TTCGCGGCACCGGCCACGGCGACGGGTTCCGGATCGGCGTGGGGCTCAACAGCGGCGCGGTCATGGCCGGGACGGTGGGATCCGAGGAGCGCTTCGAGTACACGGTGATCGGTGACACGACCAACACGGCCTCGCGGCTCGAGGGCATGACCAAGGGGACGCCGCACATGATCTTCCTGTCGGACTCCACCCGGGCCGCGCTGCGCGCGCAGCCCGACGACCTCGTGCGGGTGGAGGAGATGGAGGTCCGCGGCCGCCAGTCCAAGGTCGTGATCTGGTCGGTCGGCTGATCGACGGCCCCTCTGTGTAATCTCGGGCTGTGAGCGAAGCCGCCGCGCTCCAGGACCTCGAGCTGATCTCTCAAGGCAAGGTCCGGGACATCTACGCGGTCGGGGAGGACCGCTTGCTGATGGTCACCTCCGACCGGATCTCCACGTACGACGTGGTGCATCCCACGCCCATCCCCGACAAGGGGCGGGTGCTGACCGGGCTGTCGGTGTTCTGGTTCGATCGCACCCAACACATCTGCCCGAACCACCTCGTCTCGTATACGGACGTGCCGGGCGACACCCGCGGCCGCGGAATGCTCGTGGAGCGACTCGACATGGTTCCGGTCGAGTGCGTGGTCCGCGGCTACCTGACGGGGTCCGGCTGGAAGGACTACAAGGCCACCGGGGCCGTCTGCGGCATCGGCCTGCCCGAGGGACTCGAGGAGTCGCAGCAGCTCCCGGAGCCGATCTTCACGCCGGCGACCAAGGCCGAGGTCGGCGACCACGACGAGAACGTGGACTTCGACCGGGCCGCCGAGATCGTCGGCGACCGGCCGTTGCTCGAGGAGCTCCGCCGTATCTCGATCGAGCTGTACGAGTTCGCCGCCGCCCACGCGCGCGAGAACGGCATCCTCCTCGCCGACACCAAGTTCGAGCTGGGCCGCCGCCCCGACGGCACGATCGTGCTCGCCGACGAGGTTCTGACGCCCGATTCCTCGCGCTTCTGGCCGGCCACCGGCTACCAGGCCGGCCGGCCGCAGCCGAGCTTCGACAAGCAATACGTGCGCGACTGGGCGTCGGAGACGGGCTGGGACAAGGCGCCGCCGGCCCCGCCGCTTCCGTCCAAGGTCGTGGACGGGACCAGGGCCCGCTACGCGGAGGCGTACGAGCGGATCGCGGGCGAGCCGTTCAAGGCATGGCTCGAGCGGAGCGGGGCGTCGTGACCCGGGCGCGTGTTCTGATCCGGCCCAAGGAGGGAATCCTCGATCCGCAGGGCCAGGCCGTCGAGCGCGCGCTGCCGGCGCTCGGCTTCGAGGGCGTGGCGAACGTGCGTGTCGGGAGGCTGGTCGAGCTCGACGTCGAGGACCCGTCGGAGGTTCGGGCGATGTGCGAGCGGCTGCTGGCGAACCCGCTGATCGAGGACTACGAGGTGCACGTGGTCGAGGCGGCCAACGCGACATGAGATTCGGGGTCATCCAGTTTCCGGGCAGCTGCGACGAGGCCGACGCGCTGTCGGCCTGCCGACGCTTCGCCGATGCAGAGCTCCTCTGGCACGCGGACCCTGATCTGCACGGCGCGGATGCCGTGATCATCCCCGGCGGCTTCTCCTACGGCGACTACCTGCGGGCGGGCGCGATCGCGCGCTTCTCGCCGGTGATGGAGTCGGTGGGCGAGTTCGCCCTGGCCGGCGGGCCCGTGCTCGGCATCTGCAACGGCTTCCAGGTGCTCTGCGAGGCGGGGCTCCTGCCGGGGGCCCTGCTGCCCAACACGAGCCTGCGCTTCGTCTGTCGCCAGGTGGACCTCGAGGTCGTCAATCCCGACACGCCGTTCACGCGCGCGTGCGAGAGCGACGCGGTCCTCTCGATCCCGATCAAGCACACGACCGGGCGCTTCTACGCGCCCGACGAGGCGCTCGACGAGCTGGAGGCGAACGGGCAGGTGCTGCTCCGCTACGCCGATGGCCACAACCCGAACGGGTCGCTGCGCGACATCGCGGCGATCACGAACATGCGGAAGAACGTGATGGGGCTGATGCCGCATCCCGAGCACGCGGTGGACGCGCTCACCGGCTCGGCCGACGGCGGCAAGCTCTTCGACTCCCTGGTCGCTCACGTTTCCGAGCTCGCCGCGGCGGCGTGAAGCACCGCGAGCTCGGCCTTACCGACGCCGAGTACGACGGGATCGTCTCGCGCCTGGGGCGGGAGCCCAACTCGCTGGAGCTGGCGGTCTTCTCCCTGATGTGGTCGGAGCACTGCGCCTACAAGCACTCGCGCAAGCTGCTCCGCCAGCTGCCGACGGAGGGCCCGCACGTGCTGATGGGCCCGGGCGAGAACGCCGGCGTCGTCGACGTCGGCGACGGCCTGGCGGTGGCCTTCAAGGTCGAGTCGCACAACCACCCGAGCGCCGTCGAGCCGTTCCAGGGCGCGGCCACCGGGGTCGGCGGCATCCTCCGTGACGTCTTCGCGGTCGGCGCCCGCCCGATCGCGGTGCTCGACTCCCTCCGCTTCGGCGAGCTCGACTCCGCGCGCTCGCGCTTCCTGTTCGACGGCGCCGTGAGCGGGATCGGCCACTATGGAAACTCGATCGGGGTGCCGACCGTCGGCGGCGAGGTCTACTTCGAGGCGCCCTACGAGCACAACTGCCTCGTCAACGCCATGTGCGTGGGGATCGCGCCGCGCGGGCGGCTGGTGCGGAGCGCCGCGGCGGGGCCCGGCAACCTCCTCGTGCTGCTCGGCGCGCGGACCGGCCGCGACGGCATCGGCGGCGCCTCGGTGCTCGCCAGCGCCGAGTTCGAGGAGGGGGACGAAAAGCGGCCGAGCGTGCAGATCGGCGACCCGTTCGAGGAGTCGAAGCTGCTCGAGTGCTGCCTCGAGCTGCTCGAGAGCGGCTCGCTGGGCTCGCTCCAGGACCTGGGTGCGGCCGGGCTGTCGTCGAGCTCCTCTGAGATGGCGTCGAAGGGCGGTGTCGGGCTGGACCTCGACGTTTCTCGGGTGCCCCTGCGCGAGGCAGACATGGAGCCCTTCGAGATCATGATCTCGGAGTCGCAGGAGCGGATGCTGTGCGTCGTCGAGCCGGAGCGGTTGCACGAGGTGTTCGCGATCTGCGAGCGCTGGGAGGTGCGGGCGACGGAGATCGGCCGCGTGACGGAGGGGGACTCGATGCGCGTCTTCGACGGCGACGAGCTGGTGGGCGACATGCCGGTGGCCGCGCTGGTGGACGACTGCCCGCTCTACGACCTCTCACCCGAGAAGCCGGCGGAGCCCCTGTATCCGGCGCCGCGAGTGCTGCTCGAGGGGGACGATCCCCGTGAGGCGCTGCTCGCGCTGCTCGCATCGCCCAACCTCAGCTCGCGCCGGCCGCTCTTCGAGCAGTACGACTCGATCGTCCAGTCGCGCACCGTTCGGAGGCCCGACGAGAGCGACGCCGCCGTGCTCCAGCTCGCCCCCGACGACGGCAGCGGTGCGATCGCCGTCTCGATCGACGGCAACGGCCGCCGGGTCGCCGCGGATCCCTACACGGGCGCCGTCGAGGCGGTGCTCGAGTGCGCCTCCAACCTCGCCTGCGCTGGGGCGGAGCCGCTCGGTCTGACCAACTGCCTGAACTTCGGCAACCCGGAGAAGCCGCACATCGCCTGGCAGCTGTCGGAGGCGGTGCGCGGCCTCGCCGAGGCCTGCGGCGCGCTCGGCGTCCCGGTGGTCGGCGGCAACGTCTCCCTCTACAACGAGGGGCCCGAGGGGCCGATCTACCCGACGCCGGTCGTCGGCATGGTCGGCCGGCTCCCCGACCCCGAGGTCGCCGGCCGGCTCGGCTTCGCGCTGGAGGGCGACGCGATCGCGATCTGCGGCGTGTTCGCGCCCTCGCTGCCCGGCGGCGAGCTCTGGAAGCTCCGCGGCGAGCCGCTGCCGGACGGCCTCCCCGCGGTCGACATCGCCGCCGTGCGCTCGGCCCAGGAGGCCGTGCGCGAGCCCGTCCGCGCCGGCGAGCTCTCGAGCGCCCACGACATCGCGGAGGGCGGCCTGCTCGTGGCGGTGGCGGAGTCCTGCCTCGCCGGCGGGATAGGCGCGTCGCTCGAGTTGGGCGATTCCGCGGAATCGCTGCGGGAGCTCTTCGGCGAGGGCCCGGGCGGCTTCGTGGTCTCCGGCCCGAGCGAGGTTCTGCAGCGCCTTCGCGGACGGATCATCGGCACCGTGGGCGGTGACGCGCTCGAGGTCAGGGTCGCCGACACGCAGTTCGAGGTTCCGCTCACCGGGCTGCAAGCCGCGCATGAGGCGCTGGCGCCCGCCTTCGCCTAGCGAAGCCGCCGGACCCCGCTGGTACCCTTGGCCGCAGTGGCCGGCGCCGCCGAGAAGGCCCTCGAAGTCGTCCTCGCCGGCCGCCTAGGATGACCTCTCAAGACCCGATTCCCGATCGCGACGGTCCGCGCGACGAATGTGGCGTCTTCGGCGTGTACGCGCCGGAGTCCGACGTCGCCAGGCTCGCCTACTTCGCGCTCTACGCGCTCCAGCACCGCGGCCAGGAGTCGGCGGGCATAGCCACGAGCGAGGCAGGACAGATCATGACCGTCCGCGACCTGGGGCTCGTCTCGCAGGTCTTCGACGAGGACAAGCTGAAGGCGCTCCAGGGCGAGCTCGGCATCGGCCACGTGCGCTACTCGACCACCGGGTCCTCGGCCTGGGAGAACGCGCAGCCGGTCTGGCGTTCGGACCGGCGCCAGGTGGCGCTGGCGCACAACGGCAACCTCATCAACGCCGTCGAGCTGCATTCGCAGTTGACGGAGGCGGGCGTCTCCTTCCGCGGCACCTCCGACTCGGAGATCATGGCCGCGATGCTGTCCCGCCACGAGGCGGACACCATCGAGGACGCGGTCGCGGACGTGGTGCCGCGGCTCGAGGGGGCGTTCTCCACGGTGGTCATGACCGCCGACGCCGTGGTCGCCTTCCGCGACCCCGCCGGGCTCCGCCCGCTGTCGCTGGGGCGGCTGGGCGACCGCTACTGCGTCGCCTCCGAGAGCTGCGCCTTCGACATCATCGGCGGCGAGCTGCTCCGCGAGGTGCAGCCCGGCGAGATGGTCTCGCTCGGCGAGCGTGGGATCGAGACGCGCCAGCTCGTCGAGTCGCAGCGCAAGGCGTTCTGCGTCTTCGAGCACATCTACTTCGCCCGTCCGGACTCGGTCCTCGAGGGCAACCGCACGCAGGTCTCGCGGCGCAAGATGGGGGAGATCCTCTGGCGCGAGGCGCCGGTGGACGCGGACGTGGTGATCGCGGTTCCCGATTCGGGCAACCCCGCGGCGGCCGGCTACTCCAAGGCGTCGGGCCTGCCGCGCGACGACGGCCTGATCAAGAACCGCTACGTCGCCCGCACCTTCATCCAGCCGGGCCAGGAGCTCCGCAAGCACGGCCTGCGGATGAAGTTCAACCCGCTGCGCGAGGTGGTCGAGGGCAAGCGGATCGTCGTGGTGGACGACTCGATCGTCCGCGGCAACACCACCCGCCAGATCGTGAAGATGCTCCGTGACGCCGGAGCAACCGAGGTCCACATGCGGATCTCGGCGCCGCCGATCCGGCATCCCTGCCACTACGGGATCGACATGTCGACGTCACAGGAGATGGTGGCCCACGACAGGACGGTCGAGGAGATCGCCGAGGAGCTCGACTGCGACTCGCTCGCCTACCTCTCGCTCGACGGCGTCTACAAGGCGATCCGCTCCACCCGCGAGACGCACTGCGACGCCTGCTTCTCGGGCGACTATCCGCTCGAGCGAACCGAGACCGCGAACGGCAAGTTCGCCCTCGAAGAGCTAGCTCCCGTCAGCCGGTAGGCGCTGCTCGATCGCCTCCTCGAGGCGCCGGTGTACCTGCGGCTCCTCGTGGCTCAGCGAGCGGAGCGCCCGCTCCGTCATGACGATGAGCTCCATCGGTGACGTGGCGGTCACGGTCGCACCCCGGCGCTTTTGGCCGAGGATGCCCATCTCCCCGAAGAAGTCCCCCGGGCCAAGATCGGCCACATGCTCGTCCCCGTGGGTCACCGTCGCCGTGCCCTTCTGTATGACGAAGAACTCGTAGGCGAAGTCACCCTCGCGCGCGAGCTGCTTTCCCTCGGGGATGTCGATGCCGTCCGTCCTCGTGGCGAGCTCCCTGAGCTCCCTCTTGTGCAGGCCCGCAAAGAGCGGTGCCGACGCCAGCCGTTCCTCCTCCACGTAACTCCCTTCCGCCGGGGCGAGGCCGCGATTGTAGGCACGGCTTTTCACGCTCTGCAACAGCTTCGTGACAATGGCCCGGCTCCCGCCGCGCGCGGCGCTAGGGTGGCCGCGGTGGACCTCCTCGCCCCACTTCGCGAGCACTTCGGCTTCCGGGACTTCCGTCCGGGACAGCTCGAGGCGGTCGAGGCGGCGCTCGCGGGCCGCGACGTGCTCGTGGTCATGCCCACCGGCTCGGGCAAGTCGCTCTGCTACCAGCTGCCGGCGCTGCTCCGCGACGACCTGACCGTGGTCGTCTCGCCGCTGGTGGCCCTGATGCAGGACCAGGTCGACGCCCTGCGCGCCCGCGGGCTGGGCGACAGCGTCGCGGTCATCAACGCCCAGCAGGACGGCGCGGCGAACGCCGAGGCGGTCAGGCGGGCGGCCGCGGGCGAGCTGCGGCTGCTCTACGTGGCGCCGGAGCGGTTCGCCACGCTCGGCTTCCTCGAGCGGATGAAGGAGGCGCGGATCGGCCTGTTCGTGGTCGACGAGGCCCACTGCGTGTCCCAGTGGGGCCACGACTTCCGGCCGGACTACTTCCGCCTGGCCGACGCGGCGCGGGCGCTCGGGGCCAGCTCGCTCGTGGCATCCACCGCCACGGCCACGCCCCGCGTCGCGGAGGACGTCGCGGCCCGGCTGGGGTTGCGGCAGCCGCTGCTGGTCGCGACCGGGTTCGACCGTCCCAACATCGCCTTCGCGGTCGCTCGCCCGGCCGGCCACGAGAAGCGGCCGCTGATCGCAGAGGCGCTGCGCCGGGAGGGCTCGCTGCCGGCGATCGTCTACGCGGGCACTCGGGCTGGCTCGGAGCAGCTCGCCCAGGAGCTCGGCGCCGAGCTCGGGGTGGAGGCGCGCGCGTACCACGCGGGACTCGACAGGGACCGGCGGGCGGAGGCGCAGCGGGCCTTCCTCGCGGACGAGGTTCCACTGATCGTGGCCACCAACGCCTTCGGCATGGGCGTGGACAAGCCCAACGTAAGGACCGTGGTGCACGCCAGCGTGCCCGGGTCGCTCGAGGCCTACTACCAGGAGGCCGGGCGCGCGGGCCGCGACGGCGCGCCGGCTCGGGCGCTGCTCGTCGCCGAGAACCGCGACAAGGCGCTCCACGTCCACTTCATCAAGTCGGACGAGGTCGAGGACGGGCTGCCGGGCTGGCTCGCCGACCGCTTCGCCGCGGTGGCCGACGGTGAGGGGCGCTACTCGCTCGAAGCGGCCACGCTCGCCCGCGACCTGGGCGGCGACCGCGACCGGCTTCGGTCGCTGATCGGGCACCTGACCCGTGCCGGCGTGCTTAGACCGACGCCTTCCGCGCCCGACCGCGTGGCGGGGAGGATCGCCGGGCCGTTCGACAGGCGGGCGGAGCTTCGCTGCCGGGCGTCGATCGAGGAGGGTGCGCGCGCCCGCTGGCGCCAGTACCGCGAGATCTGGGCGTACGTGGAGCGCAGCGACTGCCGCCGCGAGGCGATCCTGCGCCACTTCGGCGACGGCTCGCGGCCCGAGCGGCGGCCGGGGGCCTGCTGCGATGTCTGCGACCCGGGCCTCGTGCCGGTGCCGCCGGCGCCCGAGCCCGCGCTGCTCGAGGGCCTCGACGAGGCGATCGTCTCCGTCGCCCAGCTGGCGCGGCCGGCGGTCGGCCGCACCACCTGCGCCGAGATCCTCCATGGTGCGCGCACGCAGAAGATCAAGCGCAACTCCTACGACGGGTTGCCCGCGTACGGCCTCTCGTCGGGCATGCGGCGGGCGGACATCCTCGCGCGCGTCGACGAGCTCATCGACACCGGCCGGCTCGAGACGAGCGGCGGGCCCTACCCCGTGCTGCGGTGCCCTTCCGGGTCGCTGTCCTGATCTCCGGCGAGGGGACGAACCTCCAGGCGATCCTGGACACGGTCCACGGGCGCGACGGCATCGAGGTGGTCGGCGTCGCCTCGAGCCGGCCCGACGCGGGCGGCCTGGCGCGCGCCGAGGGCGCGGGCGTGGAGACGGCCGTGTTCGCGGCCGAGGGGGACCGGCATGGCCGCGATCGGGCGTTGGCCGACTGGATCGACGAGCGCGCGGTCGACCTCGTCGTGTTGGCCGGATTCATGGAGCTGCTCGGGCCCGAGTTCATCGGTCGCTTCCGGGGCCGGATCGTCAACGTGCACCCGTCCCTGCTGCCGGCCTTTCCCGGCATCCGCCCCATCGAGGAGGCGCTCGAGCACGGCGTCAGGGTCATGGGCGTCACGGTCCACTTCGTCGACGAGGGAGTCGACAGCGGGCCGATCGTCTTGCAGGAGGCGTTCGAGCTCTCCTACCCTTCCGACATCGCGGCGATCGAGGAGCGCGTCCATGGCATCGAGCACCGCCTGCTTCCGCGGGCCGTGCGGCTGATCGCGGCGGGCAAGGTGCACGTGGATCCCGACAATCCCAGGCTGGTCCAAATCGATGAGCCCTGAGGCCACGGAGAGCCGCGGCGCCGAGCCGGCCCCGCCCGGTGAGGTGCAGGTGCGGCGGGCCCTGCTGACGGTCTCCGACAAGCGCGGCGTCGCGGACTTCGGTCGCGGCCTGCAAGAGCTGGGCGTCGAGCTGATCTCGACCGGCGGCACCGCGCGCGAGCTCGGCGTGGAGGGGATCGAGACTCGCGCGGTGGAGGACTACACGGGCTTCCCCGAGATCCTCGACGGCCGCGTCAAGACCCTCAACCCGCGGATCTACGCCGGTCTCCTGGCGGTGCGCTCGAACCCCGAGCACGTCGAGACCCTGAACGAGCACGACATCGAGCCGATCGACCTCGTCTGCGTGAACCTCTATCCGTTCGAGCGCGTCTCGTCGGCCCGCGGCGTGAGCCAGGACGAGGTGATCGAGAACATCGACATCGGCGGTCCGACGCTGATCCGTGCCGCGGCGAAGAACCACGTCTATGTGGCGGTGGTCACCTCGCCGGAGAGCTACGACGCGGTGCTCGACGAGCTGCGCGCCAGCGACGGCCGGCTCTCCGGGCGTACGCGCGAGTCGCTGGCGATGGAGGCCTTCTCCTACACCGCCCGCTACGACGCCGCGATCTCGCGCTGGTTCGCCGAGCGCGAGGAGGACTTCCCGAGCCTCTACGCCCAGGCCTTCGAGAAGGTCGTCGACCTCCCGTATGGCGAGAACCCGCACCAGCGCGCCGCCTACTACGCCCAGGTCGGGGCGCGGCTGCACCTCCTCTCGATGGTGCGCCAGCACCACGGCAAGCAGCTCTCCTACAACAACCTGCTCGACCTCGACGCCGCGCGCAACCTCGTGCGCGAGTTCGCGGAGCCGGCGTGCGTCATCGTCAAGCACAACAACCCGTGCGGCGTCGCGCTCGCGGCCGACGCGCTGGAGGCCTACGAGCGGGCGTACGCGACC
>JBJMLJ010000141.1:0-4066 GCA_045805365.1 Thermoleophilaceae bacterium | reverse complement strand
GAGGTCGACAGGCGGCGGGCGATCGCCCTGGCCATCGAGAGCGCCGCCCCCGGCGACGTGGTCGTGATCGCGGGCAAGGGCCATGAGCAGGGGCAGGAGTTCGAGGACGGCCGCAAGGAGCCGTTCGACGACGTCACGGTCGCGCGCGAGGCGCTGAATGCGCGGCTCGGGGCCCGGACGTGATCGACCGGCCCGCCTCCTGGCTGGCGGACGCCGCCGGCGCGCGCCTCGCCGCCGGCGACCCGGACGAGCCCGGCCCGCGGCGCGCCCTGATCGACTCGCGCGAGGCCGGACCTGGCGACCTGTTCGTCGGGCTGCGCGGCGAGCACGCCGACGGCGGCGAGTTCGCGGCCGGCGCGCTCGGGAGCGGCGCCTGGGGCGCCCTGGTCGGAGCGAACCACGCCGAGCTGGAGACCGACCGGCCGCTGCTCGTGGCGGAAGACCCGCTCGGCGCGCTGCAGCGGCTGGCACGCGCCTGGCGGCGCGAGCTCGGCTGCAAGGCGATCGGCATCACAGGCTCTACCGGCAAGACCTCGACCAAGGACATCCTCGCCGCCCTGCTTCGGCCGCGGCTGCGCACTCACGCCAACCGCGAGAACCTGAACACGGAGATCGGGCTGCCGCTGTCGGTGCTGGAGGCCGAGCCGGGCACCGAGGTGCTGGTGCTGGAGATGGCCATGCGCGGCGAGGGCCAGATCGCGGAGCTGGCGGCGATCGCGGAGCCCGACGTGGGCGTGATCGTCAACGTCGGCCCCGTCCACCTGGAGCTGCTGGGCACCGTGGAGCGGGTGGCGGCGGCCAAGGCCGAGCTGATCCGCGACCTGCCGGCCGGCGCCGCCTGCGTCGTCCCCGCCAGCGAGCCGCTCCTCGACGCCCACCTGCGCGACGACCTGGACACCTGGACCTTCGGCCCCGGCGGCCAGTCGATGCTGCTCTCCTTCGACGCCGGCCGCGCCGAGATCGAGGCCCGCGGCGAGCGCCACGCCCTCGATCTGGGCTATTCCGAGCCGCACAACCTGCTCAACACGCTCGCGGCGGTGGCCGCCGCCAGGGCCGTCGGCGTGAGCCCTGAGGGCCGGGTCGACGTCGAGTTCTCCTCCATGCGCGGCCAGGTGGTGGAGCTGCCCGGCGGCGTCGCCGTGGTCAACGACTGCTACAACGCCAACCCAATGTCGATGCGCGCGGCGCTCGAGCACCTCGCGGACAGCCCGGCCGAGCGCCGGCTGGCCGTGCTCGGAACGATGGCCGAGCTTGGAGGCGAAGCCGATCGTTACCACCGCGAGATCGGGGTCCGGGCCGCCGAGCTCGGGATCGACCTGCTGGTGACCGTCGGGGAGCAGGCTCTCGCCTACACGGAGGGGTTCGACGGCGAGACCCACGCGGTGGCCACGCCCGAGGAGGCGGGGGCGCTGCTCGAGGAGCTGGCGCTGCCCGGCGACCGGGTGCTGGTGAAGGGTTCGCGCTCGGTCGGGCTGGAGCGGGTGCTCGCCTAGATGGGCGCCATCTTGATCGGCGGTATGGCCGCCCTGTTCATCTGCATCTTCCTGGGGCCGAAGTTCATCGACCTCCTCCGTGAGCGCGAGTTCGGTCAGCACATTCGCGAGGAGGGGCCCGAGGGGCACCACGGCAAGGCCGGCACGCCGACGATGGGCGGGCTCGTGCTGTTCCTGTCGGTGTCGGTCCCGTTCCTGATCCTCAGCCACTACCGCGCAGCCAGCCTGGCCGTGTTCGGCACCGCCATGGCCAGCGCCGCCCTCGGCTTCGCCGACGACTGGGTGAAGCTGAAGAAGCGGCGCTCGCTCGGGATCTCCGGCCGGACCAAGCTGCTCGTCCAGGCGCTGATGGCGATCGCCCTGTGGCTGTTCGTGACAAAGCGGGTGGGCCTAGAGGACACCCTGCGGCTGCGCATCGTCGACGCATCGGTGAACCTCGGGATCGCCTATCCGTTCCTGATCTTCCTGGTGCTCGCCGGCGCCACCAACGGCGTGAACCTCACCGACGGGCTCGACGGCCTCGCCGCCGGCTGTTGCGCCATCGTGCTGCTCGCCTTCACCGCGATGACGTTCATCACCAACGGACAGCGCGACCTGGCGCTGCTCTCGGCCTGCCTGGTGGGCGCGTGCGTGGGCTTCCTCTGGTTCAACTCGTTCCCGGCGGCGGTGTTCATGGGGGACACCGGCTCGCTCGGATTAGGCGGCGCCATCGCGGCGCTCGCGGTGCTGACGAAGACCGAGATCCTGCTGGTGATCATCGGCGGGATCTTCGTGATCGAGGCGCTCTCGGTCGCGATCCAGGTGTTCGCGTTCCAGCGCTTCCGAAAACGGGTCTTCCTGATGGCCCCGATCCACCACCACTTCGAGCTGCTGGCCTGGTCGGAGACGAAGATCATCCTGCGCTTCTGGATCGTCGCCGCCGTGTGCTCGGCGATCGGCTTCACGCTGTACCAGCAGTCGATCACGTGAGGCCGCCGCTCCCGGAGGGGCCCTACCTGGTCGTGGGCCTGGCGCGCTCGGGCGCCGCCGCGGCACGGATGCTGCGGGAGCACGGCGAGGTGATCGGCTGCGACAGCGGCTCGCCCGACCCGCCCGAGGGGGTGGAGGCGCACCTCGAGACCGACGGGCTCGAGCTGCTCGAGCGGGCGCGGACGCTCGTCAAGAGCCCCGGCGTGCCGCGCGAGGCGCCGGTCGTGGCCGCCGCGCTTCAGCGCGGCATCCCCGTCCATGGCGAGCTGGAGCTGGCCTGGCGGCTGCTGCCGAACCGCTTCATCGCGGTGACGGGCACCAACGGCAAGACGACCACGGTCGAGCTCCTCGGCGCGATGCACCGCGCCGCTGGCATCCCCGTGGCCGTGGCGGGCAACGTCGGCACGCCGCTCGCCTCGCTCGTGGGCGAGGTCGACCAGGAGGCGGTGATCGTCTGCGAGGTCTCCAGCTTCCAGCTCGAAGACGCGAGCGAGTTCGCGCCCGACTGCGCTCTGCTCCTGAACCTGGCCGAGGACCACCTCGACCGCCACCCGAGCTTCGAGGACTACCGCGACGCCAAGCTGCGGATCTTCGCCCGCCAGGGGCCCGACGACGTGGCCGTTGCGCCGCTCGACATGGACGTGCCGCGGACGGTGAGCTTCGGCGGCCCGGCAGCGGACCTGGCGCTCGAGGGAGCCCGGCTCGTCTGGCGAGGCCAGCCGCTGATCGACGCCGACGACGTCCGGCTCCGCGGCGCCCACAACCTGGAGAACGCGATGGGGGCCGCCGCCGCCGCGCTCGCCACCGGCGTCGGCACGGAGCCGGTCAGCGAGGCGCTGCGTGGCTTCGGCGGCCTGCCGCACCGGCTGGAGGAGGTCGGCGCGGTCGAGGGTGTCCTCTACGTGGACGACTCGAAGGCGACGAACGTGGCCGCCGCGCTGAGCGGGATCGAGGCCTTCGACGGCGGCGTCCACGTCATCCTCGGCGGCAGCCTCAAGGGCGGCGGCTTCGCCGGCCTGCGGGATGCGCTCTCGGCGCGCTGCGTGGCCGCCTACCTGATCGGGGACGCCGCCGAGCG
Source organism: Thermoleophilaceae bacterium (assembly GCA_045805365.1). Lineage (GTDB taxonomy): Bacteria > Actinomycetota > Thermoleophilia > Solirubrobacterales > Thermoleophilaceae > DASXBA01. The sequence continues at coordinate 526 of JBJMLJ010000141.1, read as the reverse complement.
GCTCGCGGAGGACCTCGACGGCACCGTGCCGCTGCGTCGCAGCGGCGACCTCGAGACCGCGGTGCGCCAGGCGACCGAGGCCGCGAAGGCCGGCGAGGTGGTGCTGCTCTCACCTGCCTGCGCGGCCTTCGACCGCTACCGCGACTACGCGGACCGCGGCGATCACTTCCACTCCCTGGTGCCGCAGGCATGAATCCGGCTTCCGGCGTCGAAGACGGTCCGGATGGCCGCCGCCCGGTCCCGTCGCAAGCGCCCCATGGAGTATTCGATGCTCTACACGGCGACGCTCTGCATGCTCGCGGCCGGGGCGGTGATGGTCTACTCCGCAAGCTCCGCGGAGGCGCTCCTCCAGGGTCCCGGCGACCCCGCCTACTACCTCAAGCGCTACGTCGCCTGCGGCCTCATCGGCCTGGTAGTGATGAATCTGCTCTCGCGCCACGGGCTGAAGGTGGTGAAGGCGGCCACGCCCATGCTCCTGATCGGCTCGTTCGTCCTGACGCTGGCCGTGATGCTGCCGGGGGCGGGT
>JBJMLJ010000140.1:0-6639 GCA_045805365.1 Thermoleophilaceae bacterium | reverse complement strand
TCCAGCGCGCCCGGCGGCCGGTCGACGCGCTTCGGTCGGCTGCCCGCTGGGATGCGCGGAACGGCTTGGGAATCAGCCGCCCCAGGATTCCCGGGGCGCGCGACCCGGCGCGCTGCCCGGCGGACAGCGTCCGGTCGACCCCGCGCTGCGGCTGCCGGGACAGCCGCGGCACCAGAAAGCCGAGGATCAGGAGGAGGACGCACACCCCGACGATCACGAGCACCGTCATGGCCGCGCGGTACCCGGGTTTGTCCTCCCACAATCCGGGCAACCTTCCGGCCATGACCGAGAACCCGGATCCCGTCGACCGCGACGCCCAGGCGGAGGCCGACGCCGCCGCAGCCGAGGCCGGACAGATAGGCGGCGAGGCGCCAGCCGACGAGGACCCCGAGCGCCGGCCCGTCGAGGAGGCGGGCGGCGGCGAGTCCGAGGGTTTCGAGCAGGCCGAGGAGGCGCTTCGGGAGCACGCCGAGCACGGTGACCCGGCCCCGGACCCGAAGCTCGACGCGTTCGATCCCGAGGTCGAGTCCGACCGCGAGACCGGGTCGGCGCGGGGCGAGCCGGACGATTAGCGCCCCTCCACCGTCTGCGAGACTCTTCGCCGGTGGCCAAGCAGAAGCAGGTCAAGATGCAGATGCAGGTCGGCGCCCTCGCGGCGATCCCGCAGCTCGAGCAGCGCACAGACGAGCAGCTGCAGAGCGAGTCGAAGCACCGGGTCGCCGCCAAGGCCATCCTCGGCGCCCGCGCGGCCGAGCGCTATGACGCGAAGGCGGCGCGCGCCTACTTCAACGAGGCCCTGGCGGGTTGCCATCCGCAGGAGCGGCCCGCGCTGCGGCAGATGATGAAGGCGTCGCTCGCCCTGGCGGAACGGCGGCCGGACGAGCTCAAGGACGCGATGGAGAAGCTCGGCCAGGAGGCGCCCTCGGGGCGGCAGCTCCTGCTATTGCGGCTGATGGGGCTCATCGCTCCCCCACCGGGCGCCGGCATCGTCATGCGCGTCCGGGGCATCCTGATCCTGTTCGCCCTGGTGATCGCGCTGGTCGCGGTGGGCTTCGGCCTCGCCGAGCTGATCGCGCTGCCCTTCGGCGGCGCCAGCACGGGCGCTGCCCTACTCATCGGCATCGTCATCGTCCTCGCCGCGCTGGGCATTCTTGCCCTGTTCGGGCGCAGGCGCCAGGCGCGCGCCCGCGAGCAGAGAGCGGCGGGCGGCTAGTTCAGCGCCGACGCCAGGCGGCGCCGGTGCTCGCGCGCCAGCGGGTGATCCGGCCCCAGCTCGGTGAAGATGCCGACCATCGCGCGGCGGAGAAGGTCGCGGGTCTCGGGATCTCCGCTGGCCGCCAGGGCCTCCTGAAGCAGCTCGAGGGCGCGTTCCGGGTCGTTCTCGTCCAGAGCCTGAAGGGCGGGAGCGAGCGCGTCGTCCCCGGCGAGCTTCAGCTGCGCACGCGCCGCCAGGCCGTCGGCCACGAAGTCGCCCGCGGCCGGCTCCAGCACGTCCAGCGCCTCCTGGAGCTCGCCGCGCTCCAGCAGCAGCCTCCCGAGCGAGCGCCTGGCCTCGGCGTGGCGGGGGTCGAGCTCGAGCGCGCGGCGCAGGGCCGCTTCGTCGCCGCCCGCTGCCAGCTCGTCCGCCTCGGAGGGCAGCAGCGAGTCGAAGAAGCGCTCCACCTGCTCCGGCGGTATCGCGCCGGTGAACTCGGACACGATCGAGCCGTCGGAGAACGCCTTGACCGACGGGATCCCCTGCACCCGGAAGCCGGCCGCCAGCCGCGGGTTGGCATCCGTGTCGACCTTGGCCAGCTCGACCCGGCCCGCGCGCGCCGTCGCGGCCCGCTCGAGCGCGGGCGAGAGCGCTTTGCACGGCCCGCACCACTCGGCCCAGAAGTCGACCACCACGGGAAGCTCGCGGGAGCGCTCGACGACCCGAGCCTCGAAGTCCGCCTCCCCCACGTCGAAGACCGCGGGCGGCTCAGGACTCATTCACGCTCACCTTCTCGAGCAGGACGGTTCGCAGCGGCGTGCCGATCTCGCCGCTCTGGGGATCGCCCAGGGCGTCGATCCGCTCGGCTGCCTTGAGCCCCTTGACGACCTTTCCGAGCACGGCGTAGTCGGGCGGCAGCCCGGCATCGGCGCCGGTGACGACGTAGAACTGGCTGCCCGCCGTCCCGGGGGCCTCGTCCGCGGTCTTGGCCATCGCCACGACGCCCTTGGTGTAGGCCGTGCCCTTGGGCGGCTTGTCGACCGTCGTGTAGCCCGGCCCGCCGTTGCCGGTGCCCGTCGGATCGCCCCCCTGGATCACGAAGCCGGGAACGATCCGGTGGAAGGTCGTGTTGTCGAAGAACCCGCTGCGCGCCAGCGAGACGAACGACGCGGAGGTCGTCGGCGAAGCCTTGAGGTCGAGCCGGACCGTGATGTCGCCGCAGCTCGTCTTGAGCGTCACGTCGTAGGTTTTGCGGGGATTCAAGGCCGAGACCGGCCTGTGGGCCCCGCCGTCGGGCTTCGGCGCGGGCTTGTGCACCCGCTGGCAGCCGCCCGGAGCGGAGGCGGTCTTGCTGGTGCTCGTGTTGTCCTTCTTGCCGCCGCCACCGCAGCCGGCGACGGCCAGCGCGAGCGAAAGGGCCAGGAGCGCTAGCGGGCGTGTCACCGGGATTAGGCTAGCGACGTGCCCCTCTCCCCCCTGGTCCGTCGCTACGACCAGCTGATCCTCGATCTCGACGGGTGCATCTACATCGGGGACGAGCCCGTGCCCGGCGCCGTGGAGGCGGTGGAGAGCCTGAGAGAGGCCGGCAAGCGCGTGGCCTTCGCCACCAACGATCCGCGCCACTCGACGGAGGACTACGTCACGAAGCTGTGGCGGATCGGCGTCAAGGCGTCGCTCGCCGATGTCGTGACGGTGGGAGGCGCGGTCCAGCATCTGCTGGCCGAGACGCGCACGGGCCAGACGGCCTTCGTCATCGGCACGGCGCCGCTCGTGCGCCACGTTGCCGACGCCGGGCTGCGGGTGCTGAACGGGACCGACCTCGCCTCGCGCGCTGCGGTGGTGGTCGTGGGCGGGACCGAGGAGCTCGTCTACGACGATCTCCGCTACGCCTGCCTCGCCCTTCGCCGCGGCGGCGACTTCATAGCCACCGGCCGCGACGCCACCTACCCGCAGCCGGATGGGCTGTGGCCGGGCACGGGGGCCATTGTCGCGGCGGTGGAGTACGCCAGCGGGAAGCAGGCGGCGATCGTCGGCAAGCCGGAGCCGCAGCTGTTCATCACGGCCCTCGACCGCCTGGGCGACGGCCGTACCCTGGTCGTAGGAGACCGGCTCGACTCGGACATCGCTGCGGCCGAGCGGGCCGGCCTCGACGCCGCCCTGGTGCTCAGCGGCGGCACAAGCGCCGTCGAGGCCGCGTCCACCAAGGACGCGGACCAGCCCAAGCCGGTGGCCGTCGCCGAGAGCCTCGCCGTGCTGGTGGACGGCTAGCTTGGCGCGGCCCGGCTCCGGGCTGCGCCTGGGCGTGACCCTCCGCGAAGTCGCCCGCACCTACGGCGAGCAGTGGCGCTTCCTCATCCCGACCGCCGTGCTCCTCTTCCTGCCGCTCGGCCTGCTCGAGGCGGCTGCCGACCGCGTCCACGACGCCGACGTCTCGCATCTCGACCTCCTCACCGGGGTCTTCCTCTCCGGCGCGGCACTCCTGCAGTTCATCGCTTCAGCGCTCGGGGACACCTTCTACACGGGAGTGGTCGCCTCGTCGGTTTCGGCGTCCCGGGCACACGGCCGGCGGCACGGGATCGTCGAGATCGCGCGGACGGTGCCCTACGCCAGGCTCATGGCCGTCGACGTGGTCGTCACTCTCGGAACGGCCATCGGCCTGCTGGCGTTCTTCCTTCCCGGGCTGGTCTTCTACACCTGGTTCGCGCTGGCGGCGCCCTTGATCGAGATCGAGCGCATGGACATGCTGCCGGCGCTGCGCCGCAGCCGGCAGCTCGTGCGCGGCAGCTTCTTCAAAGTGCTCGTGCTTCTCACCGTCTCGGAGCTGGCGAGCGACGCGCTGACGACGGCGGCGCACGACGGCGCGATCTGGAGCGTCGGCAAGTCCTTTCTCGGCGATTGGGCCGCCGCCACCGCCAGCAGCGTGCTCGTCACGCCGCTGATCGCGGTCGCCGCCGTGGTGGTGACCTTCGAGCTGATCGAGCTGGACCGGGTGCGCCAACTCCGACCAGCGCCCGCGCCTCGGGCGTAACGGTCAGGCCCGCCTCCTCGGCTGCCGCCAGCGCCGTGGCCGGGTCCTCGCCCATGGCCTCGTGGAGGTGGGCTGCGCAGACCGCGGCGACGAAGTCCGTGTAGCGGTTTCCGTGCAGCGCCACCGCTCCACGCCGCCGGAGCTCGCGCCGCAGCAGCGCGAGCAGCTGCTCGAGGGCCTCGGCGCCCTCCGCGCTGGACGCGACCGGGACCTGCCGGAACTCGAGCCCCGCCTTCTCGTAGGCGGCGAGGTTGTGACGGGTCTTCATCGTCGAGACGACGAGCCGGACCCTGTTCGCCTTGAGCCACTCGATCTCCGCGTGGCGGCGGTCGGGCCGGTGGCTCCGCCCTCCCCCACCCGGGCGCTCGAGTGCGCAGAGCTTGCGCGGCCGGGCCCACCAGATTCGCTTGGGTTGCTCGCTCACACGGTGTGAAGTCCGCCCGCGGCGGAGTTCGCCCCCCTTAGACTGTCGAGGCCATGTGCCGCGTATTCGGCTGCGTAGCCGCCGAGCGAGCCTCGATCCGCTACGAGCTGCTGGAGGCCGACAACCCGATGATCCGGCAGTCGGAGGAGCACGACTCGGGCTGGGGCATGGCGGTCTACGAGCGCGGCGACGGCTCCCAGCCGCGGCTCGTGCGCTTCCCCGAGGCGGCCTACGTGGACGGCGACTTCCGCGGAGCGACCGGCACCGAGGGACGGATCTTCAACGTCCACGTACGCCGCGCGACGATGGGCGGCCTCACCCTCGCCAACACCCATCCGTTCTGCCTCGGGAACTACTCGTTCGGCCACAACGGCACGGTCCTGCACTATCCACGGCTGATCGAGCAGGGCGTGGCCACGCCGGGCGGGGAGACCGATTCGGAGGCGCTCTTCAACTTCCTGATGCGCGATTACGATCCCGGCGACCCGCCCGGCTCGCTCCGGCGCGCCATGACGACGGTCGTCGACCGCTCCCCGTTCTCCGGCCTCAACTTCCTCTTCTCCGACGGCGAGTGCCTCTACGCCTACCGGCTCGGGATCTTCGAGCTGCACTGGCTGGCGCGGCCCGGCCAGCTGCTCGTATCGTCGGAGAAGCTCACGGACGAGCCGTGGCACACCGTGCAGCAGGACGTCCTCCTCGTCCTCGATCCCGACGACCTGGAGGAGCCGCATGCGGAGCGGCTGCTCGGCGAGGAGGTCGTCGCCCGCGCCGAGATCCGCAAGTTCCAGGAGGGCGCCGGACTGCGCGGCGCCGAGCGGGGGGCCTTCGCGGCGGAGCGAGCGGCCCGCCAGACCGCCACAGCGAACGAGTGACGCGCCGCTTCGCGCTGCTGGTGAGCCCCGTCTCGGCGGGGGGCAAGCCGCTCAAGGTGCTGCCCGAGGTGACGGCCGAGCTCGACCGCCTCGAGGCGCCCTACAGGACCATCGAGACGCGCGGCCTCGACCACGCGGCCGACGAGGCCGCGGCCGCGGCCAAGGCGGGCGAGACGGTCGCCACGCTGGGCGGCGACGGGCTGGTCCGCCCGGTCGCGGGCGCGCTCAGGGACAGCCCGGCCGCGCTCGCGATCCTTCCCGGCGGCCGGGGGAACGACTTCGCCCGGGTGCTCGGACTGCCGCTGGAGCCCGCGGGCGCGACGCGCGTCGCGGTGCAGGGCGTGGAGCGCCTCGTGGACGTCGGCGAGGTCGACGGCGTTCCCTTCATCGGCATCGCCAGCCTGGGCTTCGACTCCGACGCCAACAGAATCGCGAACGAGGCCAAGCTGGTGCGCGGGAACCTCGTCTACCTCTACGCGGCCATGCGCGCGCTCGTGGGCTGGAAGCACGCGTCCTTCCAGGTGACGATCGACGGCGAGCGGCACGTCGTCACGGGCTGGAGCGTCGGGGTAGGCAACTCCAAGGCCTACGGCGGCGGGATGTACGCGATGCCACAGGCAGAGCTCGACGACGGCCTGCTGGACATCGTCACGTGCGCGAAGAGCTCCAGGCTCGCCTTCCTTCGCGTGGTGGCAAGGACCTTCAAGGGCACGCACCTCGAGCTGCCGCAGATCTCGACCTACCGGGGCGCGGAGGTGACCGTCGACGCCGATCGTCCCTTCGACATCTACGCGGACGGCGATCCCGTCGGCCGCACGCCGGCGACGCTCCGGGTGCGGCAGCGCTGCCTCAAGGTGATCGTCCCGGGATGAGGTTCTCGGTTGCGCGGCTGCTCGCCCGGCTGGTCCGGGCCACGAGTCGCCGCCTCCGCCTGAGCGGCGGCACCACCGCCCCCGGCCGGCTGCTCCTGCGCCTCTCGCCGGGAGCGCTCGAGCAAATGGCGGGCGAGCTCGACGACGGCGGCGTGCTCGTCTCGGCGACGAACGGCAAGACGACGACCTCGGCGATGCTCGCCGCCGCGCTCGAGCGGTCGGGCCGCAGCGTGGTGCACAACCGCGCC
>JBJMLJ010000139.1:0-4891 GCA_045805365.1 Thermoleophilaceae bacterium | reverse complement strand
CGAAGACGCGAGCGAGTTCGCGCCCGACTGCGCTCTGCTCCTGAACCTGGCCGAGGACCACCTCGACCGCCACCCGAGCTTCGAGGATTACCGTGACGCCAAGCTGCGGGTCTTCGCCCGCCAGGGGCCCGACGACGTGGCCGTGGCACCGCTCGAGCTGGAGGTTTCCCGGAGGACGGTGAGCTTCGGCGGCCCGGCAGCCGATCTGGCGCTCGAGGGAGCGCGGCTCCTCTGGCGCGGCGAGCCGCTGATCGACGCCGCCGACATCCGGCTCCGCGGCGCCCACAACCTGGAGAACCCGATGGGGGCCTCCGCCGCCGCGCTCGCCACCGGCGTCGGCGCGGAGCCGGTCCGCGAGGCGCTGCGCGGCTTCGGCGGCCTGCCGCACCGGCTGGAGGAGGTCGGCACGGTCGAGGGCGTCCTCTACGTGGACGACTCGAAGGCGACGAACGTGGCCGCCGCGGTGAGCGGGATCGAGGCCTTCGACGGCGGCGTCCACGTCATCCTCGGCGGCAGCCTCAAGGGCGGCGGCTTCGCCGGCCTGCGGGAGGCGCTCTCGGCGCGCTGCGTGGCCGCATACCTGATCGGAGACGCCGCCGAGCGGCTGGCGGAGGACCTGGACGGCACCGTGCCGCTGCATCGGTCCGGCGACCTCGAGACGGCGGTGCGCCAGGCGACCGAGGCCGCGAAGGCCGGCGAGGTGGTGCTGCTCTCACCCGCCTGCGCGGCCTTCGACCGCTACCGCGACTACGCGGACCGCGGCGATCACTTCCACTCACTGGTGCCGCAGGCATGAGTGCCGTGAAGCGGCACGTTCTCGGGCGCCGGGATGGCGACCGCTTCCATCAGAACTGCGGGCGGGACGCCCGGAGGGGGATTCCCTGCTTGCGCGTCGAAGACGGTCCGGATGGCCGCCGCCCGGTCCCGTCGCAAGCGCCCGATGGAGTATTCGATGCTCTACACGGCGACGCTCTGCATGCTCGCGGCCGGATCGGTGATGGTCTACTCCGCAAGCTCCGCGGAGGCGCTCCTCCAGGGTCCGGGAGACCCCGCCTACTACCTCAAGCGCTACGTGGCCTGTGGCCTGATCGGCCTCGTGGTGATGAACCTGCTCTCGCGCCACGGGCTGAGGGTCGTGAAGGCGGCCACGCCCATGCTCCTTATCGGCTCGTTCGTGCTGACGCTGGCCGTGATGCTGCCGGGCGCGGGTGTCAGCGCCAACGGCGCGACGCGCTGGCTGGCCGCGGGCCCGCTCCAGTTCCAGCCCTCCGAGCTGCTCAAGCTCGCCCTCGTCCTCTACGCCGCCCAGCTGCTCGCCGCGAGGCCGCGCGCAACGCGAACGGTCGGCGGGCTGATGAAGCCGCTGCTGCTCGTGGTGGGGGCGGGGTGTGCCCTGCTCATGGTCCAGCCCGACATGGGGACGACGCTCGTCATCTGCTTCGCGATCTTCTCCCTGCTGCTGGCGGCCGGCACCCCGGTGCGGGTGCTGGGGACGATCGTCGGCACGGTCATCCTCCTGGCGCTGATCGTGGCGCTGCTGGAGCCCTACCGGCGGGCGCGGCTCACCTCGTTCGTGAATCCGTTCCACGACGCCGGCGGAGCCGGCTTCCAGGCGGTCCAGGCGCTGACGGCGGTCGGCTCGGGCGGGCTGTTCGGCGTCGGACTCGGCGAGTCGGTGCAGAAGATCTTCTACCTGCCCGAGGCCCACACGGACATGATCCTGGCGATCATCGGCGAGGAGCTCGGGCTGTTCGGGCTGTTCGGCGTGATCGCGCTCTACGGCATGCTCGGCTACGCGGGGCTGCGGACCGCGAAGCTCGCCAAGGACCGCTACTCGAAGTTGCTGGCCGCGGGGGTCACGTCGCTCGTCCTCTCGCAGGCGTCGCTCAACTTCTTCGCCGTGCTGGGGATGGCGCCGCTCACCGGCGTGCCGCTCCCGTTCATCTCCTACGGCAGCACCAACCTGATCGTGATGATGGGCGGCATGGGGCTGCTCCTGAACGTGGCCGCCACGGGCGGCCGGGCGGCGACGCGGTCGCGGCCGCGCCTGCAGGCGATCGAGGGAGGGCGCGGTGGCGAAGATCGTGATCGCCGCCGGCGGGACGGCGGGTCACGTCGTGCCGGCGCTCGCGGTCGCTGATGCGCTGCGGGAGCGCGGAGCCGACGTCGAGTTCATAGGGGGCGAGCGCGCCGAGGCCGAGCTGGTGCCGGCGGCCGGCTACGGCTTCCACTCCGTGCGCGTGATCGGGATCGAGCGAGGCAAGCCGCTGCGCGCGGCCCAGGCCGTCGCCCTCGCTGCGGCGGCTACGGGACGCGCCCGCCGGCTGCTGCGCCGCCTCGATCCGGACGCGGTGCTGGCTGGCGGCGGCTACGTGGCCGGGCCGGTGGGCCTTGCCGCCCGCTCGCTGCGCCTGCCGCTGGCCCTCTCCGAGGCCGACAGCCACCTCGGCTTCGCCAACCGGCTGCTCGCGCCGCTCGCCCGGCGCGTCTTCCTTGCCTTCCCGCTCGAGGGCCGCAGGGGCGCCAAGTACCTGGTCACGGGCAGGCCGGTTCCCTCCAACACCGGCAAGGTCGATCGCGCCGCGGCGCGCGAGCGCTTCGGCATCCCGCCGAACGAGCCCTGCGTGCTGATCTTCGGCGGCTCGCTGGGCGCCCGGCGGCTCAACGAAGCCGCGGTCGAGGCCTTCGGGCGGGCGTCTCCGTGCTCCGTCCTCCACGCTGCCGGCCGCCGGGACCACGACGACCTCCGCCGCCGCCTGGACGAGCTCGGTTCGCCGGCGCACTACCACCTCTATCCCTACATCCAGCCGTTCGCCGACGCGCTCGCCGCCGCTGACCTCGTGGTTGCCCGGGCGGGCGGCTCGGTGCTCGAGCTCGCGGCGGCGGGCCTGCCAGCCGTGCTCGTGCCCTACCCGTATGCGACCGCCGACCACCAGACCTCGAACGCCCACTTCATGGAACGCGCCGGGGCCGCGGTGGTCGTCCCCGACGGCGAGCTCGACGGCCCGCGGCTGGCCCGCGAGGTGGCGCGGCTGCTCGGATCCAAGCAGCGGCTGGGGGAGATGGCCGGCGCCGCGCGAAGGGTTGCGCTGCCCGACGCCGCGGCGCGGATCGCCGAGGAGACCCTCGGCCTCGTCAGAGCCGGTTGAGGGTCCGCTTCAGCGAGCTCTCACGGCTCGAGATCGAGCGCAGCGCGGCGTTGTAGGAGCCCGTCCGGCCGTGGCTCGCCGCGCTGGCGAGCGTGCGATACGCGGAGGCGACCGCCCGCAGCGAGCGCAGGATCGCGCTCTGGGCCTTCTCGGCGCCGATGGGCGCGCGCTGCGCGTCGAGGCGGTGGGCCGCGGTCGAGTAGGTCCCCGCCAGCTTGCGGCCGGCCTTCGAGCGCCCGTGAGCTGTACGGGCCGCATGCAGCTGGGCGCGGCCCGTGTGCCGGGCGCTGACCAGCTTCCGCATCGTGCTGTCGAGCCGCCCCGTCCAGGCACTCAGCTCGCCCAGCTCCGCGGGCAGGGCCCCGGCCAGCGCGAGCGAGGAAGCCGAGCGCTCGCAGCGTGTGACCGCGGCCGCGGGCCCGCGGCAGGCGAGCGCGACCAGCCCGCCGTCGGTACCGGCGGCGAGCAAGGTGATCTTCGCTCCGCTGCCGCGCTCGGCTACGTCGCGCCAGACGTAAGCCTGGAGGTCGCCCAGCTTGACGGCGCCCGGGTCTCCGGGGTGGCGCGCGACGCGGGCGCCGACGCGCGCCGGCAGGGTGCCGGGCACGATCCCGGCGTCCACCCGCGCGCCCGACGCTCCCTTGGCGGCCACGGCGCTCGCGAGGCGAAGCGTGCCGAGCCGGCGCGGCGCCCGGGTCTCGCGCCAGCCTGCCGGGATCCCCAGCTCGACATTGCCGGAGCTGACCTGCTTGGGCGGGGTCGCGCCGGACTCGGGCTTGCCGATCAGCCAGCCGCCGACGGCGGCGGCGCCGACCACCAGCACCGCGATGGCGAAGGGGACGGTCGCGCCGGCCAGCCGGCGTCGCAGCGGGACGCGGGTCGGCTCGACCGCGGTGGGCACGAGGGCCGTCTCCGTAGTGGGAACCGGCTCAGCGGCCGCGGGCGTCGGCGGCCGCGTGGCAGCCATCACGGCGCGGGCGGCTTCAGCCACGAGCTCGGCGGCGCTCGCGGGTCGTGAGCCGTGCTCCTCGGAGAGGCCTTGAGCCAGGACGTACTCGAGAGCGGCGGGAATCCGGGAGGGCAGCAGGGCGGTCGCCCGCCCGCCACCACGCGGCGGCGGCGCGCCGGTGAAGCACTCGAACATCAGCCTGGCGAACGCCCTGACGTCGTCGTCGCGGGTCCGCCGGCTGGTGGGAGCGCCGAGGGCGAAGCCCTGGAGCACGGCGCGTTCGAGCGGCCGCTCCTCCACGATGACGTCCGAGGCGGACAGCGCGCCATGCGGAACGTCGACGGAATGCGCCGCGTCGAGCGCGTCGGCGGCCTCCCCCAGCACGCGGATAGCGCGCATCGGCGAGAGCCCGTCGGTCTCCCGAATCAGCTCCTCGAGCGAACGCCCCTCGACCGGGTCCGTCGCGATATAGACGGAGCCGTCGGACTCACCGGAGTCGACGACCCGCGGCAGATGGTCGTGCTCGAGCTCGCCGAGCGCCTGCGCCTGCTCGACGAAGCGGGCGGCGAAGTCCTTGTCCTTTGCCGGCATGACGCACAGCTCGACCTGGCGGCCGTCCTCGGTCTGCGCGTCGTAGACCTCGCCCTCGCCGGCCCCGAGCGGGAGCGTCCCGGTCACGCGGTAGCCGGGGATTACCGCCCCTGGCTCGGCGCTTGGCATATCCACGGCCATCAGTGGTTGCTGAAGAAGGGGGTGCCGGTGCTCGGCTTCGGCGCCGGCGCGGGCTTCGGGG
>JBJMLJ010000138.1:0-2221 GCA_045805365.1 Thermoleophilaceae bacterium | reverse complement strand
GGAGACGATGCCCGCCAGGCGCAGGAACACCTGCCACTCGTCGGGGCGGCCGCCGTTGTACTCAAAGACGGGCGGCGAGTAGTTGGCCACGTCACGGACGGCGTGCTGGTAGAGCGCCAGGTCGTAGTGCGACTTCTCGAGCGGCTCGGGCGCAGGCAGGATCACGTCGGCGTGGCGCGTCGTCTCGTTGACGTAGATGTCGATAGAGAGCATGAACTCGAGTGACCCGATCGCGCCCTCCAGCCGGCCGCTGTTGGGCGTCGAGACGACCGGGTTGCCCGCAACGGTGATCAGGCCCCGTACCTGGCCCTCGCCGGGGGTGTCGATCTCCTCCGCCAGGCACGCGACGGGCAGCTCGCCGTAGGCCTCCGGCAGGCCGCGAACGCGGCTGTGCCAGCGGCCGATGCGGACGCCCTTGCCCCGGCCCGCCTCGCCAGTCGAGTTGCGCTGGGCCGCCGCGGCGAGGGTGAACATCGCGCCGCCCTCGCGATCGAGGTTGCCGGTGAGGACGTTGAGCACGTCGACGAGCCAGCTCGCCAGCGTGCCGAACTCCTGCGTCGTGGTCCCGATCCGGGCGTAGACCGCGGCGCTGTCGGCCGCCGCCAGCTCCCTGGCCATCCGGCGGATCTCGTCGCCCGCGATCCCGCAGGCGGGCGCGACCCGCTCGGCCGGGAACTCGCCCACGAGATCGAGCACCTCATCGAGGCCGTTGCAGTGCTCCGCGAGCGGGCCCGGCGTGCACAGGTCCTCCTCGACGAGCGTGCAGGCGATCCCGAGCAGCAGGTGGGCGTCCGTCGCCGGCCGGATGAAATGGTGCTCGTCGGCCTCCTCGGCGGTGCGGCTGCGGCGCGGGTCGATCACGACGACCTTTCCGCCGCGCTCGCGAATCCCGCGCAGCCGGCCGCGCATGTCGGGGGCGGTGAGCAGGCTGCCGTTCGACACGAGCGGGTTCGCGCCGAGGATCAGGATGTGGTCGGTGCGGTCCACGTCCGGGACCGGGATCGAGAGGATCGTCCCGAACATCAGCCCCGCCGAGACCTGCTTCGGCATCTGGTCGACGGTCGACGCCGAGTAGACGTTCCGGGAGCCGAGCGCGCGCAGCCAGGCGGGCCCGTAGACCATCGCGGAGAGGTTGTGGGCGTTCGGGTTGCCCAGGTAGACGGCCACCGCGTTGCGCCCATGCTGCTCGAGGATCGGCGTCAGGCGACGGTCGATCTCCTCGAAGGCCTCGTCCCAGCTCGCCTCGACCAGCTCGCCGTCGCGGCGGACGAGGGGGGTGGTCAGGCGGTCGCCGTCCTCGTGCAGCTCCTTGAGCCCGAACGCCTTGGGGCAGATGAAGCCGTGGCTGAGCACGTCCTGCTTGTCGCCGCGGATCGAGACCACTTCGCGGCCCTCTGTCTCGATCTCCAGCCCGCACGTCGCCTCGCAGAAGGGGCAGGTGCGGTAGTGGACCGGCATGACCGGAGCCTACCGGCGCAGCTCGATCCAAAGGGCGCGGGAGCGCGCGAGCAGCCCGCCGTCCGCGTCGAAGAGCGCCGCGCCGGCGTGGCGCTTGCGGCCGTCGACCTCGATCGGCCAGGAGACGAGCGCGTAGCGGCCGTCCACCGGCACGGGCCGCTCTATCGATGCCGTCAGCCGCGCCAGGACCATCGCCGGCCCCTCGCCGAAGTTCGCGACCGGGGCGCTCGTCGGGCAGTCGAGCGCGCCCCAAACGCACTCCGGTCGAACCAGGCCGTCGGCGTCCGCGAGCGATGGGTCCGGGGTCCAGTCGGCGGCGAAGCGCTGGCCGTCGGACACGCGGCCGGGGAAGATGCGGTAGCCATCGCCGGCCTCCCGGTCGGGACCGCACACCACGCACGTCCGGAACGGGTGCGGCCCGTCCCAGCGCTCGAACCCCGCCCGGGAGGCGTCGGCGGCCTCGTCCGGGTCCAGCAGCGGGGGCGGATCGAGGTCGAGCGACGCCGGGCGACCCTCCGCGACCAGCGTGTCGCCGTCGTGGACGCGGACCTCGTCGGCGTCGCGCTCCACCGCGAGCGCGGTCTCGAGCGGAGGCGGCGAGCGCAGTGAGACCTCGGCGCCCCCCGAGTCGACCAGCCCGGCCACCAGGCCGCAGGTGTAGCCGCCGTTGCCGGAGTCGGGCGGCCCGTTGAAGCGGCGCGGAACCACGATGGCGGGAGTCACCCCGCGACCGTAGCGCCCCCGCTAGCGGCGGCGCCTGCGG
>JBJMLJ010000137.1:0-1783 GCA_045805365.1 Thermoleophilaceae bacterium | reverse complement strand
CGTCTCGAGCGTCTCGACGTCGATCCGGTCCTTGTCCCGGTCGGACGCCCGCTTCATCTCCAGCAGGTCGTCGATCGACGCGACCAGCACCGTCGCGGTTCCGATGTCCAGTCTCTCCGCATGCGCCCTGAGCTGTCGATATGGGGGTGACCCGTCCGGGCGTATGAGCACATCGAGCGGCCCGAAGCTCGTGTCCAGCCTAAGAATCTGCGTCCGCGCCAGGGATGCACCGTCGGGCACGAAGGGAACCTCTTCCTCTACGCCGCGCAACCGGGCCTCCGCCTCGATCAGCGCCTTGGCGAGCGCCTCGAGGCTGCCGCGATCTTGGGCGGGGCAGATGTCGAGGTCGAAGGTGTCGCGATCCGACCCATGCAGCGTCGCGGCGATCCCTCCCACCACGACGAAATCGACGCCATATGCGGTCAGGTGCGCCAGCTGGGCCCGAGGACGAAAGTCAGCCGGAGGCACCGCGCCGCCTCATGAGCCGGCGCAGATCGGTCACTTCGCGATGCGCGATCTCGAATGCCGACAGCCGTTCGACCGGCGTCATGCGGAGGTTCCTGGCCAGTAGCGTCTCGTCCACGTTGGGCTCGTAGGGCACGGCGCGCAGCTCGAGCCGGTGGCCGAGCGCGCGCAATGCATGATCAAGCGTCGAGACCGTGGGATTCGCCCCCGACCGTTCGAGGCTCGCGACGGTCGCCTGGCTCTTGCCGAGCCGCTCGGCGAGCTCTGACTGCGTGACCCCGGCCTCTCGCCGGGCCGCTTTGAGTACAGCGGAGGGGGTCATCGATATCGATCTTAGTCGATATCGACTCTAATCTATACTGCTCGAAGCCTTACCTCTCGAAGTCGGTCGGCGTTGTCCACGGCGTCCGGTATCCGTATCGCGATGAGCCGGCTCGCCTACCTCGGAGCTCTGGTCCTAGTCGCGCTGACGGTGGGCGGCGTCTACGTGGCGGTCGACTCCGCCTTCAAGCTCGACCGGGGGATTCTCGAGGACACGCGGACGCCGATCCCGGGCAGCCGGGTCCTCCACCTCGACAAGCGGAAGTACAACGTCTTCTTCGAGGCGCGCGACCTCCACGGCACGAAGAGCCCGCCGGCGTTCCCGCTTCGCGTCGAGCCAGTCGACTCGGACACCGTGCCGAAGCTGAAGGACTACTCCGGCACCCTCAAGATCTCCGGCTCGCGCGACGCCACGGCGTTCGCGACGGTCCGGATCCCGAAGGCGGGCCGCTACCGGGTGGTCACCACCGGCTCGGCTCCGGCGGGCTACACGGAGCCGGAGGTGGTCCTCGGCGAGCCGATCGGCGGTCGCCTGCTGCGGATCGTCCTGGGGGCCATCGTGGCTGTAGCGGCGTTCCTCGGCGCCCTGGTCGTGCTGGTCCTGGCCCTCATCAGCCGGTCGCGGCGCCGGGCGGGGAGGAGCACAGCCCGATCGTCGATCGGGCGAGCACCGGACCACACCTAGACTTGCGCGGGTGCCGGCCAACCGCCTGAGCTCGCTCCAGGACCTGACCCGCTACGACCCGCACGAGGTCGAGGCGCGCGTGTTCAGGCGCTGGGACGAGGCCGGCATCTTCCATCCCGACCCCGAGGGGACGGCGAAGGAGAACTACTCGATCGCGGTGCCGCCGCCGAACGTCACCGGAGCCCTGCACATGGGCCACGCCCTGAACGGGTCGATGCAGGACGTTTGCATCCGGCTGGCGCGCATGCGCGGCCTGCGCACGAAGTGGATCTTCGGCACCGACCACGCCGGCATCGGCACCCAGGTCAAGGT
>JBJMLJ010000136.1:0-2300 GCA_045805365.1 Thermoleophilaceae bacterium | reverse complement strand
GCCCCTACTTCGGCAAGGACGGCAGCGTGGCCGGGATCATCGGCATGGCGCGCGACATCACCGACCGCAAGCGCGGCGAGGAGCGTCAGCGCTTCCTCGCCGAGGCGAGCGCGGTCCTCGACACGTCGCTCGATCCCGCCCAGACGCTGCAGACGATCGCGAACCTCGCCGTTCCCCGGGTCGCCGACCTGTGCGTCATCGACCTGCTTGAGGAGGACGGCGCCCTCCACGGGGTCGCGGTCGCGGCGCTCGACCCGAGTGTCGGCGAGCGGCTGACCGAGCTCCGCGGCCGCGCGCCGATCGACCCGGACGCCCAGCACCCGGTGGCGCAGGTGCTCCGCCGCGGCGACGCGAAGCTGTTCCGCGAGCTCGAGGGGCAGTACAGGGACATAGCCCAGAGCGACGAGCACCTGACGTTCGCCCGGGAGATCGGCTACCGCTCCGCCGTGGTCGCCCCCCTGATCGCCCGCGGGCGCACCCTGGGGGCGATCTCCATGATTCGCCACAGCACCCCGGAGCGCTACGGGGACCACGAGGTCGAGCTGGTGCGTGACATGGGGCGGCGCGCGGCGATGGCGCTGGACAACGCCCGCCTGTACGCCCACGAGCACGACGTGTCCGAGACGCTCCAGCGGAGCCTGCTGCCCGAGGCGTTCCCGAAGCTCGCCGGCCTTCGGCTGGCCGCCCGCTACGTGCCGGGCGGGCCCGGGGTGGGCGTCGGCGGCGACTGGTACGACGCGCTGCCGCTTTCCGACGGACGTGTCGGCCTGGCTATCGGGGATGTCGCCGGCCGCGGCCTGCGCGCCGCCAGCATCATGGGCCAGCTGCGCACGACCCTACGGGTCTTCGCCACGGAGGCGGCGCCGCCGGCATCGGTGATCGCCAACGTCGACAGGCTCTTCCAGCGCTTCGAGGAGGGCGAGATGGCGACGCTGCTGTTCCTGGTCCTCGACCCGGCTACGGGCGCGCTCGGCTATTCGGCCGCGGCCCACCCGCCGCCGCTGATCGTCCCCGCGGACGGCGGCGAGGCCCACTACCTGGAGGGCGCTCGCGGCCTGCCCCTGGGAGTGGCCCCGGCGCCGCGCTTCCACGAGGCCCGCGGCCGGCTCGAGCCGGGCTCGAGCCTGCTCCTGTACACCGACGGGCTGGTCGAACGGCCGGGGGAGAGCATCGACGACGGCCTCGATCGGCTGCGGGAGGTCGCCGCCAGGGGCCCGGTCGAGGCGGAGCGGCTCGCCGACCACGTCCTCGCCGAGATGCTCGGCGACGCGGTCAGGCCGGACGACGTGGCGATCCTCGCGGTGCAGATGACCGCGGTCTCGGCCGAGCTCAAGGTTCAGCTGACGGGTCCGCGCGACGACCTTTCCGCGATGCGCGACGAGCTGCGCGTCTGGCTGGGCCGCCAGAACGTGGGCCGGCGGCCGGCCGAGGACATCGTCCTCGCCTGCAGCGAGGCCGCCGCCAACGCGATGGAGCACGCGTACGGCAGGCGCGAGGGTCCCGTAGAAGTACGGGGGCGGCACGAGCGCGACCGGGTGATCGTCAGCGTCTGCGACTCGGGGCGCTGGAGGCCGCCGCGGGAGGACGAGCGCGGCCGCGGCCTGAGCGTCATCGACGCGATGATGGACCGCGTCGAGATCCTGAAGCGCCCCGACGGGACCGAGGTGCGGATGCTCCGCAGGCTGCCCGCCGGCTAGAGAGGGGCGGGCCGTCCCCCGTCCCCGCGGGTCCGCGGGACGACCACGCCCACAGGTCGCATACCCGGAGCCCGGGTTAATTCCCCCAGTCGCCGTGACCGCGCTCATGGTGGTGGAGGACCCGCCGGTTTCCCCCACCGACCAGGAGGGCACCTTGGGGGCATCCCGAACCTGATCCAGCTCGCGCCGCTCGTCCTATCCGCGCTCCTCTACGCCCGGCGGGCCTCCACGCTGGCGCGCCGCGGGCGACCGGTGCCGGTCGCGCGGCAGCTCTGGTTCGCCACCGGGCTCGGCCTGCTCGCCGTGGCGCTCGCCACCCCGATCGACACGATCGGCGAGGAGCGCCTCTTCTGGGTGCACATGGTCCAGCACCTCCTGATCGGCGACCTCGCGGCGTTCTGCGTGGTGAAGGGGCTGTCCGGGCCGCTTCTGCGGCCGCTCCTTGCGCTGCGCGGCGTCGGGCGGCTGCGCGTGCTGGCGCATCCGCTCGTGGCGCTGCCGGTCTGGGCGATCAACCTCTACCTCTGGCACCTGCCCGCCCTCTACCAGGCGGCGCTGCGGCACAGCGGGCTGCACGCGCTCGAGCACTCGCTCTTCTTCGTG
>JBJMLJ010000135.1:0-1969 GCA_045805365.1 Thermoleophilaceae bacterium | reverse complement strand
GACGAGCTGCTGGGCCTCGTCCACCTGGAGGGCTTCGCCGACCGCTACCCGGCCCAGCTCTCCGGCGGGCAGCGCCAGCGCATGGCGCTCGCCCGGGCGCTCGCCGTCCAGCCGCGCGTGCTGCTGCTCGACGAGCCCTTCGGCGCGCTCGACGCCACGGTGCGCAAGGAGCTGCGGGCCTGGCTGCGGCGCCTGCACGAGGAGGTCCACGTGACCACGATCTTCGTCACGCACGACCAGGAAGAGGCGATGGAGGTTGCCGAGCAGATCGTGGTTCTCAACCACGGCAGGATCGAGCAGGTCGGCTCGCCCCGCGACCTCTACGAGATGCCCGCCAACGAGTTCGTGATGAGCTTCGTCGGCCCGGTCAACCGGCTCGGCGACGGCCTGGTGCGTCCGCACGACCTGGTCCTCTCCCGCGACGACGACGCCGGCGGGCTCGAGGCGATGGTGTCGCGGGTGGTGCACCTCGGCTTCGAGGTGCGGATCGAGCTCACGCTCGGCGACGGCAGCCCGCTGTCAGCGCAGATCACGCGCGTCGAGGCCGACGAGCTGGAGCTCTCCGCGGGCGACATCGTCTACGTGCGGACCGAGGCGCCGCGCGTCTTCAGCGAGACCGAGCGCCCGAGCGAGACTCCGTAGGGGACCACGAGTCCGGGTCCTTGGCCCGCTTCTCGACGGGCACCGGCAGCGTCCCCTTCGCCAGGTCCGCGAGCGTGACCGTCTCGAGCACCTCGCGCATGGCGCCGCGGAGGGCGATCCAGACGCGCTGGAGGGACTCGGCCGAGCCGGCGTACTCGAGCGCCTCCGGCCGCTCGCCGCGAACGCTGGCCAGCGGCCCCTCCACCGCACGGATCACGTCGGCGACGCTTATCTCGGCGGCGGAACGCGCCAGCCAGTAGCCCCCCTCCGGGCCGCGCTGGCTCCTCACGATCCCGGCCTGCCGCAGCTCGATCAGGATGTTCTCGAGGAACTTGAGCGGGATCTGCTGGGCCTGGGCCAGCTGCTCGCCCTTGACCAGGTCGCCGCGCGCGGCGGCGAGCTCGACGGCCGCGCGCACCGCGTAGTCGACCTTGGCCGAGACTCTCATGGGCTCATTGTCTCGCAGGGAGGTTGAGAAGGCTCAAGAAGCTCTGCGCTTCCACATCACCAGGCAGGTCCCGAGCGCCAGCATGCCAACGAGGACCGCGACCGGGACGAGGGCGGAGCTGCCCCCTCCGCCGCCCGCGAGCTTGGGAGCCGCGACCGGATGGCCGGCCGCCTTGGACAGGGCGACGGCCGCCTTGATTGCCGCGCGCGGCAGGGCGTCGGCTCCGTCACCCGAGGGGGCGCCGAGGTCGGTCAGCGCCGATGCGGCCTTCTTGCCGGCGTTGTGGATTCCGTAGCCGGCCGGCATCACCACGAGAAGCGCGCCCTTGTACTGGAAGGCGATCTCGGGGGCCAGGAAGTCCGCGTACTGCTGCGGCTTGCCGAAGAGCTCCGGCACGCTGCCGAGGTCGGTGGGAGTGCCGACGATCGCCACCCGCAGCGGATAGCCCGCGGTCCGCGTCCGCTTTAACGTCGTCCGCAGTGCCTGCGCAACGGCCGCCGAGGCCTTCGGCTGGTAGGCGAAGTAGACGTCCTCGGAGATGAGGATGTCGCTGGGTGGGTCGCCGTCGGCCGACGCCGCCTGCGGGTGAGCGAACGCCAGGGCAACCGCGGCCGCCGCGATCGCCCGCCTGGCCTCAGCCGACGACACTGTGCGTCAGCAACGCGACGACCACCACGGCGGCGACGCCGGCCAGAAGCGCCACGAAGGCGAGCAGGAGGATGAGCCGGGGGTCGCGGCCGCTCATCCCTGCGCGTGGTCGACGAGGACGACGGTGAACGGCGGCTGGCCCGGGATCGACACCGAGAACGAGAGGCCCCAGCGTCCCACCATCACGAGCGACGGCACCGAGCGCTTGCCGTACGCGCCGGCGCCCTGCGG
>JBJMLJ010000134.1:0-5963 GCA_045805365.1 Thermoleophilaceae bacterium | reverse complement strand
CTGCCCGTAGGGCGCCAGCGGCCTGACCGGGTGCGCCTCCGACGCCGGGATCTGCTCGTTCTCGCCGTAGATCGCGCCGCCGCTCGAGGTGTTGACGAAGCGGGGCACGTCCGCCGCCTTGGCGGCGCGCAGCAGGTTGATGGTGCCGAGCACGTTGATGCCGGAGTCGAAGGCGGGGTCCGCGACCGACTTGCGCACGTCGATCTGCGCGGCCAGGTGGTAGACGACCTCCGGCCCGACCCGGCCCATGATGTCGTCGACCGCCGCGGCGTCCCGGATGTCGAGCTCGTGGAGCTCGGCGTCGCCCGCCCCGGAGAGGTTCTCGCGGCGGCCGGTCGAGAGGTCGTCGACGACGGTCACCTCGTCGCCCCGCTCCAGCAGGGCGTCGACCAGGTTGGAGCCGATGAAGCCAGCGCCGCCTGTGACCAGAGTTCGCATGAAGCGCGGCACTCTAGTGCCCGCCTCGACGCTTGCTACGGTCGCCGCGCATGCGCGGACTGTTCGTCACCTTCGAGGGAATCGACCGCTCGGGCAAGACGACCCAGGCCGAGAGACTCCGGCTCGCCCTTGGAGACGATGCGATCGCCGTCCGCGAGCCGGGGGGCACCGAGGCCGGGGAGCGCATGCGGGAACTCCTGAAGGACCCGAACCTTCAGCTGGGCCCCGGGGCAGAGACGCTCTTGTTCGCAGCTGCGCGCGCGGAGCTGGTCGCGCGTGTGATTCGGCCGGCGCTCGCCGAGGGCAAGGTCGTGATCTCCGATCGTTTCCTCGATTCCTCGCTCGCGTACCAGGGCGCCGCCCGCGGCCTCGGCGTGGAAGAGGTCGAGCGCATCAATCGGTTCGCGACGGCTGGTCTCGTACCTGATCTAACCGTGCTGCTCGAGCTGGCTCCGGATGCGGCGGCCGCGCGCTTGGGTCAGCTCGACCGGTTCGAGGACGAGGGCAAGACGCTGCAAGAACGGGTCGCTCGGGCCTATGAGGAGCTCGCCGCCGCCGAACCGCAGCGCTGGCATCGCGTCGACGCCGATCGGCCCGCCGACCGGATCCATGCCGACGTGCTCGCGGCCGTCGAGGCCGCCCGCCGGGTTCCGGCGTGAGGCTGCCCGACCACCCGCAGGCGCAGATGGTCCTCTCGACGGCCCTCGAGGCAGGGCCCTCGCACGCCTACCTCTTCCACG
Organism: Thermoleophilaceae bacterium; assembly: GCA_045805365.1. GTDB lineage: Bacteria > Actinomycetota > Thermoleophilia > Solirubrobacterales > Thermoleophilaceae > DASXBA01. The sequence continues at coordinate 4,785 of JBJMLJ010000134.1, read as the reverse complement.
GCCCGGCGGGGGTCGGCAAGCGCGCGGCGGCGCGTGAGTTCGCAGCCGAGCTGCTTGCCGAGGGCGACGCGGACCCGGACGGCGTGCGCAAGCGGGTCCAGCACGGTACCCATCCCGACCTCACCTGGGTCAGGCCGACCGGCGCCCACGTCATGCGGACCGACGACGTCGACGGGCCCGTGATCGCCGCCGCGTCGAGGACTCCCTTCGAGGCGAAGCGGCGGGTCTTCGTGCTCGAGCGCGTCGACACGATGAACGACGAGGTGGCCAACCGGATGCTGAAGACGCTGGAGGAGCCGGCGCCCTTCGTGCACCTGATCCTGCTGACCGAGGCGCTCGGCCGGGTGCTCGACACCGTGGTGTCGCGCTGCCAGGCCGTGCGGTTCGACCCGCTGCCGGCCGGGCGGATCGCGAGCGCGCTGGAGAGCGAGGGCATCCAGCCGGAGCGGGCCGAGGCCTGCGGCCGGCTGGCGCTCGGCAACGCCGCGCGGGCCCGCTTCCTCGCCTCCGAGGAGGGCGAGGGGCTGCGGGCGGACGTCGAGGGGCTGGTCAAGGCGGCGCTCGACGGCGGGCCGGAGCCGCCCGAGCCGTGGCGGCCGCTGCTGGAGCGTGCCGAGCAGAGGCGGGTTGAGGCCGAGGAGGAGGCCGCCCGCGAGCGGTCCGATCGGCTGGAGCTCGAGCCGAAGGGCCGCGAGCGCCGCACGCTCGAGCGCGAGCTCGAGGAGGCCGCCAAGCGCGACGGCCGCCGCGCCCGCACCGAGGTGCTCGACCTCGGCCTCACGCTGGCCGCAATCGGCTTCCGCGACCTGGTCTGCCTGGCCGAGGGCGCCGACGAGGCGGTCCTCGGCACCGATCGCGCCCCCGCCCTGGCGGGGACGGCCCGCGGGCGCGACCCGCGCCGCCTCCGCGAGGCGGCCGAGCGCTGCGAGGACCTGCGCCAGGCCCTGGAGCTGAACGTCAACGAGGAGCTGGCCCTGTCGGCGCTCGGCTTCCGACTGGCGTCGCTCGTTGGCGCGCCCGCCTAGAGTCACCGGATGCGACGTCAGGCTTGGTCCGGCGCACGACGTCGAGGGCAGTGGCGCCATCCGGCGCCTCACCGACCACGCTGATGTCGGGCTCGTCCTCGAGGATCACGCGGAAGCCGGCTCTGAGCAGCTGCTGATCGTCCGCGACGACGACCCGATCTGGCGCTCCGTAGCCGCGGGCTGTGGCGGCTCCGGCTCCGGCGGCGGCTCGTCGAGCAGCTCCAGCAGCACTCCGGTCGGCAACCAGTCCTCGACCCCGGGCGTCCGCTATGACGGCGGGCCCGAGGAGGGGAGCGCCTTCGCCCAGCCGCCCGCCACCCGCTACGACGGCGGTCCCGAGGAGGGCACGGCGGCCCAGTCGGTGTCCGGTCAGCGATAGACCGACCTCAGGCCGGACACGGCGACGCCCGCGGGGTTTGCGCAAGAGCCCCGCCGGGCGTTTCCCCGTCTACAGCCAATTTGCTCGGTCCGAGCCCGGCGAGCCCCGCTGTAGCATCCGCCGTCCAATGGCAGCTGACGAGGCGAATGCTTCCAAGCGGATAGACGAGAGGATCAGGGAGCTGGGCGATTGGCGCGGCGAGACGCTCAGCAAGGTCCGCGGGATCATCAAGGCAGCGGAGCCGGATGTCGTCGAGGAGTGGAAGTGGGCGAAGGCCACGAGCCCCGGGACACCGGTCTGGTCCCACAACGGGGGTATCTGTACCGGCGAGACCTACAAGAAGGTGGTCAAGCTCACGTTCTTCAAGGGAGCTGCCTTGAAGGATCCTTCAGGTCTCTTCAACTCCAGCCTCGAGGGGAAGGTCAGGCGCGCCATCGACATCAAGGAAGATGACGAGCTCGACGAAGGTGCGTTGAAGGACCTCATCCGTGAAGCCGTGGCGCTGAACGGAACCTAGGTGAGCAATCAGAGCGTCGGCTGGCCCACGCCTCATTTGTTTGGCCCAATCACGATTGCGCCTTAGAGAGGCCGTGGTGTCCATGGACGCGCCCTCACGACCGGGGCGACAAGCGGGGATACTGGACGGGCGATGTCGCAGGAAAACGTGGAGGTGGTCCGGCGCCTGATGGACATCATGCGCGACCGCGCAAGCGAGCGAATCGCAGACTTCTGGGAGCCCGACGGCGACTACTACCCCGTTCGCAAGTTCCCCGAGTCGCGGCCATGTCACGGCCCCGACGAGATCCAGAGCTTCATGGCGGAGTACGAGTGCGCCTGGAAGAACTACGAGTTCATCGTCAAGGAGGCACATCCGGTCGGCGATGACCGCGTTTTCCTCCACCGATACATCCGAGCCGAAGGGCGTGAGAGCGGAGCCGCGCTCGAAGGAGACATCTACCAGTGCTTCTGGCTGAGGCACGGACGATTTGTTCAGGCAGGAGGATCACCTCACGAAGAAGGGCCCCCTTCGCGCCCTCGGGCTCCGCGACGATTCGGACGAGGCCCTCGAAGCCGTGGGGCTGTCGGAGTAGGCGGTGTCGCGGGGGGAACGTGGAGGCTGTCCGCGCCCTGACCAGTCCGGACGACAAGCGCGAGCACAGCGTTGGTGCCAGCTCTCTCGTTCCTCGCGAAATGCCTGGTAAGTGTGGGCCGCTCAGACCGCCACTCGGTATTGCTGCCGACCCGAGCGTCGCTCGAAGCGAGATCGGGCCCCGGTTAGCGCATCGGTGCCGAGAACGGCGTGCCGTTCTTCGTCCAGTAGAGCGTCGAGCCGGCCAGCGCTAGCGAGCCGGCGACGACTCCAGGGCCGGAGTCCAGCAGGACGGGGCCGGCGCCGTGCTCGACTTTCACGACCTGGCGGCCTGGCTGAAGTGCCCCGAATTCGTTGAAGGTGCTGGCGATCCAGGCGAGGGACCCGTCCCGCTTCAGCACGAGGTCACTCACGTCAGCGATCCGGATCCCCGGACCGTCGGCGAAAGTGATGTGGCCATTGCGGAGGTTCTGCAGGATGACGCTGTTGGGGTCGCAGAAGGACGCTGCGCAATCCGAATAGTCGCCGTAGGCGACGTAGCGGCCGGCCAGCACGATCGGATCGAATCCGGTCGGGAAGTCCGGCAGATAGAACTTGAAAGGACGCTTTCGGCTCAGCAGGCAGCCGTAGGTGACGTGAGCGTCCTGGACGACCCTGCGGGTCCGAAACACACGAGCGCGGGCGCTGGCCACGAGTGTCTTGGTGTGCGCCGGGTAGCAGGTGCGGTGCCGCTTGCGCGCCTCGCCGCTGGCTGGCGCCAGCATGACCACGCCGAGCACCAGCGCTAGCACCGTCATGCGATATCCCCTGCTCATGGGTGAGCCTCCTCTGCTCGAGTCTGCGCTCTCGGAGGAACGCCCCGAGAGCCAGACGGAAGGATGGACGCGCAGGAGCATGGAAGCAAGCCGGAACAGCCGAGAGCGCCGACGGAACTGAGCCACCGCCGAAGCTGTTCAACTGAGAGTCGCCGTGAAGCCTCTCGTCCCCCCGACGGCCGATCACGAGCTTCCGTTTGTCGCGATCCGAACGAGGTCAAAAAGCGGGCTCGACCGCCGCCGTTCGCGACCGCCAGCCGCGAGGTTTCGGCTCGGAAAGGCCGGGAACCGATAGCCCCGAAGGACGAGCGGGCCATGGAGGGCCCGGGGGAGCGACGGGGGAAACCCCAGCCCGGGCGACCCCGGCGTTCCCCGGCCTCGCTGGGGCACATTGGACCTCACCTGTCGCCGCTCACGACCGCATTTGCCGATCGTGTTCACGAGCCCGGGACGAAGAGCCCGCTCCGGTGGGTAGGCCGACCTTTCCCCGAGCGTGTGGGCACGAATCCCGCGGGCCGCGATCGCCTCGTTCCAAGACCCGAACACCCGGATCACCCGCTGCGTCGGCGGGTGGGCCTCCGAGCTCACGCTGCGCCAGTCCTCGGCGCCGGACGGATGGCCGGTCCGCTCCGCCCATGCCCGGATAGCTCTGAGGATCTCCTGACCCGTCCACGGCCGGCCGTTCGCCATTTGGCGGAGCCTACGCCGGGGGAGATACTGGGCGGGCGATGTCGCAGGAGAACGTTGAAGTGGCAAAGCAGGCCTTAGAGGCCTTCCGGCAGGACGACATCGACCGTTTCCTGTCCTACATCCACCCCGAGGTGGAGTGGTACCCGCGGCTGGGCGAGCTGGAGGGAACCCACCACGGACACGATGCGGTCCGTCGATGGTGGGCAGGCTTGTTTGAGGCCTTTCCCGACTGGAGCCTGACGATCAGGGAAGTGCGCGACCTGGACGATTTCGTCCTTTTTCATGTTGATATGGCTGCCAGCGGCGCAGGGAGCGGGGTCGGCGTAGACGAGGACTTCTGGCAGGTCGCCGAGTTCCAGGGCGGTCGCATCGTCTGGTATCGCGTCTGCCTCACCGAGCAGGAGGCCCTCGAAGCCGTGGGGCTGCGGGGGTAGGCGATGTCGCAGGAGAACGTAGAGGTCTTGCGGCGCGTCTACGACGCGGTGTCCCGCCGCGACGCCGTGACCCCCTTCGAGATCTATGCCGAGGACATCGTGTGGGACATCTCGAACTCGCGCCGCGCGGCTTTGTATGCCAGGCCGATCTATCACGGCCACGAAGGGGTGCGGGAGGCTTGGCGTGAGGGCTTGCTCGCCTTTGGCGAGATCGATTTCGAGGTGGACGGGGTGATCGACGCGGGCGATCAAGTTCTGGCGGGCATCCGCGAGCGCCAGGTCGGGCGTGCCAGCGGCGCGCCCGTCGAGGCGACGCACCTCGCGGTGTGGACTTTCGCCGATGGAAAGATCG
>JBJMLJ010000133.1:0-2874 GCA_045805365.1 Thermoleophilaceae bacterium | reverse complement strand
GCCCCCGCCACCAGGTCGTCGAGGTCGCCGCGGGACAGGTCGATCGGCACGAACTCGAAGCTGTCCCAGTCCTTCGCCTGGTGGCCGAGGTTCCTCAACTTCGGCGGCCGCTGGTAGTTGTCGTTGAAGCAGTCGACGCCGATGACGGCCGCGCCGTCGGCGAGCAGCGCCTCGGTCAAGTGCGAGCCGATGAAGCCCGCGCAGCCGGTCACGAGCGCCCGCATTCCTCAGCCTCGCCCAGCGAGCGGATGGCGCGCCAACTGGCGCAGGGTCGGGTCGCGCGGGTTGAGCCGGTGCGCGCGGGCATAGTCGCGGCGCGCGGTCGCCCTGTCCCCCCGCCGGACGGCCAGGTCGCCCAGCAGGCCCCAGGTGACGAAGTCGTGGGGCTCCCGCCGCGCGGCCTCGCGCAACACGGCCCGGGCGGCGTGATACCGGTTCAGCCGCGCCTCGGCGGCGGCCTTGGCGTAGTAGGTGGGGAGCGCCTCGTCGTTGAGCGCCAGCGAGTCGTTGGCCCGGTCGATCGCCTTGACCGGGTTGGAGCGCACCTCGTCCTCGGCCTGCGAGCGGTAGTGATCGGCGAGGGCGGCGCGCCCCACGAGCACGGCGCCGAAGACCACGAGCAGCGCGCAGACCCCGATCGCCACCGCCCTCCCCCGGCTGCGCGCCGGCGGCGCGCCGGAGCGCCACGGCCCGATCAGGATCGCAGCTCCGAACAGGGCGATCCCGGTGACGCCGGGGATGAGGTGGAGCCAGTCGACGCTCGTGTGGACGAGCCAGGTGAGGAAGATGCCCCCTGCGCCGACGCAGAGCAGCAGGTCGGTGCCAGACCCGCGCGCCGCGCGAGCCCGCCTGGCGAAGCCGACGAGCACGGCGCCCACGAACAGCAGCAGCGCCACGCCCCCGACGAGGCCGAGCTCCGCCAGCGTCTCGAGCTCCACGCTGTGCGGCTGGCGCACGTCCTCCGTCGTCCGCCGCTCGAGGAAGTAGGTCCGCTTGTAGTTGCCCGCGCCCTCGCCGCGCAGCGCGTGGTGCTGGAACTGGTGGACGGCGATGCGCCAGTAGTCGTAGCGGTTGCCCGCGCCGGACGTGAGACGGGTTGACGACTGGGAGCTCGGCCTCAGGTGCACGAAGGCCCTGTACTCGCGCTTGACCTTCGTGACGGGGTTGCCGAGGGCCGCGACGGCGATCACGCCGCCGGCCAGGAGCACGGCCACCGCGGCGGCCGCCGACAGGCGCGCGAGCCCCGCCCCGCCGTCGCGGGCGCGCTCGCCGAGCAGCAGCCGCATCGCCCCCCAGGCGGAGCCCGCCGCCAGGGAGGCGACCGCGAGCGTCAGGACCGCAGTGTGGAGCACGCTCTCAGCGACCTGGCCGCCGTGGGCGTTCCGGTACACGTCGACGATCGGGCCGGCCGCCACCGCGAGACCGGCACCCACGAAGAGGATCGCCCAGAGCCGCGCCGGGCGGCCCGGGACGGCGAGCACGAGCACGAGCGCGGTCACCACGATCGCCGGGATCACGGCACGGGTCTCGGCCAGGAGCACGAGCCCGGCCAGGAACGTGGCCCCGGCCAGCGCGGCGCCGGCCACGGCCGGGCTGCGCGGTCGCTCGGCGAGGGCGATCAGCGGCCAGAAGCCGAGCAGCAGGTAGCCGGCCTGGCCGTTCACGTAGCCGAGCGGCTCGTTGAGCCGGCCGCCGAGGAACAGTCCCGGACCGTCGCCGAAGGCCAGCACCACGGCGATGTAGGCGGCGAGGCCGCAGACCGCGACGGTGGCCGCGGCGAGCAGCAGCTTGGCCAGCCCGTCGGTTCGCAGGAGCATGACCAGGATCGCGAGCACAGCCGCGTAGAGGAGCCAGCGGTTGGCATCGGTGAGCGCCAGATCGGCCGACTCGGCCCAGCCGGTGGAGGCGAGCGCCCACAGCCACAGCAGCACCAGGCCGAGCACCGCGACCACGGCGGTGCGCCGCGGGGCGACCGGCCGGGCCAGGGCCATGCCCAGCAGCGCCGCGAGCAGACCGAGCGCGATCGGGCCCCACACGGACTCGTCGTAGAAGCCGAAGAAGAGCGGGCTCAGCCCGCAGGCGGCGGTCAGGCCGAGGACCAGCCCGCCCTCGACGATCGCCAGCGATCCACCCCGCGGGGCCCTCGGCGCCCGCTGCGTCCGGCGAGCCGGTTCCGGCTCCTCCCCGCGGACGGGAGCCCAGCTCCTCGTCTCGAGCATGGCGACCGCGGTGGCCGAGGCGGCGAACCAGACGCACCACGCCGCCAGGACGGACCCGTCGCCGAGCTCGACCACGCCGATCGCGACCGCGCCGAGCAGGGTCTGCACGGCCGCGAGGGCCAGCGCCACCCGACGCGGGGAGCCCAGTCGGGTCAGCAGCCTGTGCGTCAGGTGGTCGCTACCGCCGCTGAGCAGCGGCACCCGTGCCCGCCGCCTCGAGATGAGGACCAGCGCGGTGTCGGCGACCGGGAGGCCCACGAGCAGGATCGCCGCGAGGAGCAGTGGCCAGCCGAGCCCCTTGCTGGCGGAGAGGGCCATCAGGGAGGACGCGACGACGAACCCGATCGGCAGGCTGCCGCCGTCGCCCAGGAATATCCGCGCCGGTCCGGCCAGGTTGTAGGGCAGGAAGCCGGCGCAGGCTCCGGCCAGGCCGCCGCAGACGACAGCCAGGGCGGGATCGCCGTGCACGAGCGCCAGTCCCGCGACCGCCGCGGCTGCCAGCGCGCCCACCGTGGCCGCTGCCCCGTCCATGTTGTCCATGAAGTTGAAGGCGTTGACGATGCCGAGGACCCAGACGAGCGTGAGCGCCAGGTTCAGCCCGTCGGCGTGGAACACCTGCCAGCCGAGGTTGCTCTCCCAGAGGAGCACGGCGATC
>JBJMLJ010000132.1:0-7658 GCA_045805365.1 Thermoleophilaceae bacterium | reverse complement strand
GGACCGATCAGTGACCATGCAACTACTTTGAGCGGGCGTCCTTCCTACACCGTGCGGCACCGACGATCGGCTACGGTGAGCCGCCCCCGGCTGGATGCCCCCCATGTCCGATAAGTGGCGCCTCGTCCTCCTGAGCTTCCTGATGCTCTTCGTCGAGCTGGCGCTCATCCGCTGGACGGGCTCGAACATCGTCTACCTCTCGTACTTCTCGAACTTCGTCCTGCTCGGGTCCTTCCTCGGCATCGGCCTTGGCTTCCTGCGCGCGCGGGCCCGGCGCGACCTCTTCCCCTGGGCGCCGGTCGCGCTCGCGCTGCTGGTGCTCTTCGTCCTCGTCTTCCCGGTGGAGATCCGGCGGGCCGGCGGCGGCGTCCTCTACTACGGCGCCCTCGAGAGCAGCGGGCCGCCGCGGGCGCTGACGCTCACGGTGATCTTCGTCGCCGTCGCCGCGACGATGACCTTCATCGGCGAGGGCGTGGCGCGGACGTTCGGGCGCTTCCGCCCGCTCGAGGCATACCGGCTCGACCTGGTCGGCTCGCTGTTCGGCGTGGCCGCCTTCAGCGCAATCTCCCTCGTGCGCCTTCCGCCGGTCGCCTGGGGGCTGGTGGCGGCCGCCGTCTTCGTGCTGCTGCTCGGCCGCCGCGTGACCGCCTTCGCGGCCGTCGCGCTCGTCGGCGTGGTGGTGATGCTCACGATCGAGTCGGTCCAGGCGAACACGAGCTGGTCGCCCTACTACAAGATCACCGTCCACCGGAAGAACGGCGGTCACGGGCCGCCCGAGATCAGCGTCAACGGCATCCCGCACCAGGTGGTCCTGCCGTCGGTCCGCAACCCCCTCTACGCAAGGCCCTACGAGCGCACGGCGCCCGGCGTGTCGAAGGACCGCGTCCTGATCGTCGGCGCCGGGACCGGCAACGACGTCGCGATCGCGCTGGCGCGCGGCGCCCGCGACGTCGACGCGGTCGAGATCGACCCGCGGCTCTACCAGCTCGGCAAGCAGCTCCACCCGGACCATCCCTACGCGGACCCGCGCGTGAAGGTCCACATCACCGACGGGCGCGCCTTCCTGGAGCGCACCCACCGGCACTACGACCGGATCCTGCTCGCGCTCCCGGACTCGCTCACGCTCGTGGCGGGCCAGTCGTCGCTGCGGCTCGAGAGCTACCTGTTCACCAGGCAGGGCATCGCCGCGATGCGCGACCACCTCGCCCCCGGCGGGGTGTTCGCGATGTACAACTACTACCGCGAGCAGTGGCTGATCGACCGCTACGGCCATACCCTCGCGCAGGCATTCCACCGGCCGCCGTGCGTCGACAGCTTCGGCGGCCAGGGCCGGCTGGCGGTCCTCACGACCAGCCTCGACTCGCGCTCGCTCCGCTGCGGCCACGTCTGGAGGAGCGCCACGAGCCCGCCGCCGGCCGCGGCGACCGACGACCACCCGTTCCCGTACCTGCTGCACCGCGGGATTCCGGGGTTCTACCTCGCCACGATCCTCCTGATCCTGCTCGCGTCGCTCGTCGCGATCCGCGTCGGCGCGGGGCCGTTGCGGCCGATGGCCGGCTACGGCGACCTGTTCTGCATGGGGGCGGCATTCCTGCTGCTCGAGACCAAGAGCGTCGTCCAGTTCGCGCTGCTCTTCGGCACGACGTGGTTCGTCAACGCGCTCGTCTTCGGGGGCATCCTGGTCACCGTCCTCCTCGCGGTCGAGACCGCTCGCCGGGTTCGCCTGCCCAGTCCCGGCGTGCTCTACGGGCTGCTGCTCGCCGCCCTGGCGCTCGCCTACGTGGTGCCGCCCGACGACCTGCTGTCGCTGTCGCTCGGCGTGCGCTTCGTCGTGGCCACCGCGATCACGTTCCTGCCGGTGTTCATCGCGAACCTCGTCTTCTCCCAGCGCTTCGCCGACACGGCCTCGTCGACGACGGCATTCGGCGCCAACCTGCTCGGCGCGATGGTCGGCGGGCTGCTCGAGTACCTCTCGCTCATCACCGGCTACCGGGCCCTGATCATCCTCGTCGCCCTGCTCTACGTGCTGGCCTTCGTGCTCGGCCGCAGGCATCTGCGACCCGGGCTCGCGAGCCGCGACGAGGTCGCCGAGCCCGAGCTCGCGCACGCGAGTTAGCGCCTTGTACCCTCGGGCTGGCATGGCCGCCGCTTCCCGGCGTCTCCCGCTCCTCGACTCCCTGCGGGCCCTGACGACGCTCGCGATCCTGCTTGCTCACACGTTCGGCCCCGCCGGGGTCCACGCGAACGCCCACCTGCACCCGTACTCGACCCGCTTCGAGTTCACGATCGCGATCTTCCTGCTGCTGTCGGCGTTCCTGCTCTACCGCCCCTACGCCCGCTCGCGCCTCGACGGGCGGCCGTGGCCGCCGCTGAAGCTCTACGCGTGGAACCGGCTCACGAGGGTGGTGCCGCCGTACTGGGTGGCGCTCACGATCACGGCGCTGTGGATCACGACGGCCGGCGTGGGCGTCTTCACGGCCAGGGGCATCCCGACCTATTACGGCTTCGGCCAGATCTACTCGCACGACACGGTGCTCGGCGGCATCGCGATCGCCTGGTTCCTCTGCATCCTCGTCGCCTTCTACGTCGTACTGCCGGTCTACGCGGGCGGGATGCGCCGGCTGGGCGGCTCGGAGCGCGGCGGCCGGATGCGGGCGGAGCTGCTCGGGTGCGCCGCGCTGTTCGCGTTCAGCCTCGCCTACCGCGCGCTCGTCGTGGCCCTCGGCCACCGCACCGACCCGGGCTTCAACCTGCTGCTGCCGAACTACCTCGACTGGCTCTCGGCCGGCATGGCGCTGGCGCTCGTGAGCGTCTGGTACGGCGAGCGCTGGACCGCCGCGGACGACCCGTGCCTGCCGCGCGTCCTGCGCGTGTTCCAGCGCTATCCCTCGCTGGGGTTCCTGATCGCGCTCGTCGCCTTCTGGGCGGTCAGCACGCGGATCGGCCTCAACGGGCCGATCCCGAACACCGGCTTCCAGTACTTCGCCGAGCACCTGCTCAACCTCGTGATCGCGCTCGGGGTGTTCGTGCCGCTCGCCATCGGCGACCCGCGGGTGGGCTTGACCCGCCGGGCGCTGGACAACCGCCTGCTCCTCTGGTTGTCGGTCATCTCCTACGGGATCCTGCTCTACCACCTGGCGGTGATCGAGCAGCTGAAGAGCTGGGGCTTCGATCCGGGTGCCGGAGCCCGCTCCTACGTGCTCTGGCCGATCGTCACGCTCGCGCTCACGCTGCCGTTCGCGGTCGCGAACCACCGGCTGATCGAGCGCCCGCTGGAGCGGCTCAGCCCGTTCAGGCGGGGGCGCGGGGCGGCCGGGCCGCCCGCCCCGGACCGCACGCCCGCCGCCGCGGCGACCGCCGAATAGCGCCTGAATGACCTCCCGCGACGCGCGCCTCGTCGGGCTCTTCACCTTGGTCGCGCTCGCGCTGCGGCTCGGCTTCGTCCTCGCCGTCCGGCGCCACTCGTTCGTCCTCAACGACTCGTTCTTCTACGGGCTGACCGCCAAGTCGCTGGCGGAGGGGAAGGGCTTCGAGTTCGTGCCCGGCTACCCGACCGCGCACTGGCCGCCTGGCTACCCCTTCGTGCTCTCGCTGCTCTACCGCGTCTTCGGCTCCTCGGAGAAGGCCGGCGAGATCCTGAACGCGTTCATCGGCGCCCTGACGGTGCCGCTCCTCTACGAGCTCGCGCGCCGGGCCTTCGGCCGCCGCGAGGCGCTCGTGGCCGCCGGCTTCCTCGCCGTCTTCCCCGGCCAGATCCTCTGGGCCGACGTTCTCGTGGCGGAGACGTTCTACACGTTCATGCTGGTCGGCTTCTTGCTCCTGCTCGCGGTGCTGCCGCCGCGGCTCTGGGGGTGGCTCCTGCTCGGGGCGGGCATCGGCGCGATCACGCTGACGAGGGGCGAGGGGCTGCTGCTGATCCCCGTGGTGATCGCTGTCTGGTGGCCGGGGCTGCCGCGCAAGGCGCTGCTGGCGCGCGCCGCCGCGGTCGTGGCGGCGGCGCTCCTCGTGCTTGCCCCGTGGACGATCCGCAACGCAATCGTCATGGACGCCTTCATCCCGCTCGCGACCAACTCGAGCACCACGCTCTGGTCCGGCCACAACCCGACCGCCAACGGCGGTCAGAGCTACGCCGGGCACGAGCTGACCAAGCAGATCACCGGCAAGCAGCCGGAGGTCGAGGAGGCCAGGATCCTGCGGAAGGCGGCGTTCAAGTTCATGCGGACGCACCCGAAGCGCGAGCTCGAGCTGATCCCGCTCAAGCTGCTCAACCTGAACCGCGGCGACTCGTGGGCGATGGAGTGGGTCAACGCGGGCAAGCCGGGCCGGCGGCCGTTCGGCAAGGAGCTCGGGACCCCGGTGCGGGTGGTGGCCGACGTCGGCTATTACGGCCTGCTCGCGCTCACCCTCGCCGCGCTCGTCCTCTTCTGGCGCGCGCTGTGGCGGCGGCCGATCACGCGCGGGGTGCTGACGCTGTTCGCCGGCTCGCTCGTGATGTACGGGTTCGTCTACTACGGGAACTACCGCTACCGCGTGCCGCTCGAGCCGCTGATGATGCTGGTGGCCGCGCCCCTCCTGGTGCGGGCGTGGGACCTTCGCCGGGCCGAGGCCACGTGAACCGGCGGCGGGCCGCCTGGCTCTTCGCGCTCGCCCTCGGGCTGAGGGTCGCCTTCGTGCTCCTGGTCGAGCGCCACCCGGCGCTTCCCAGTGAGAGCTTCATCTCGCAGTCGGTCGCCCGGCAGCTCGCCTCGGCCGGGCTGTTCAGCGACGCCTTCTTCTACCACCACACGGCGACCCTGCTCGCGCGCGGGTACGGCTTCGCCTCCAACCCCGGCGTCCCGACCGCGCAGTGGCCGCCGCTGTTCCCGTTCCTGCTCTCCCTGGTCTACCGGGTGACCGGCCCGCACCCCGTGGCCGGCGAGCTGATGAACGCCTTCTTCGGGGCCCTGACCGTGCCGCTCCTCTACCTCCTGGGGCTGCGCGCCTTCGGCCGCCTCGAGGCCACGATCGCGGCGCTGCTCCTGGCGATCTTCCCCGGCCAGCTCCTCTGGCCCGACGTGTTGCTGTCCGAGACGCTCTACGCCTTCCTGCTCGTCGGCTTCTTCGCCCTCGTCACGATCCTGCCGCGGCGGACCTGGTCGGTGCTCGTGCTCGGGCTGGCGATCGGGCTCGTGACCCTCGCGCGCGGAGAGGGGATCCTGCTGATCCCCGCGGTGATCGCGATCTGGTGGCGCGAGCTTCCCCGCGTGCGGCTCCTCGCCGCCTCCGCAGCGCTGGCGGCGGTGGCGGCGCTCACCGTCGCGCCCTGGACGATTCGCAACGCGATCGCGATGGACGCCTTCGTGCCCATCTCGACCAACGCGAGCATCACGCTCTGGTCCGGCCACAACCCGAGCGCCAAGGGGGCCCAGACCTACGCGCCGCCGTCGCTGCTCCGCCGGGTCCACGGGACCGGCAAGGAGCGCGAGATCGGCGAGAGCCGGCTGCTGCGGCGGGAGGCGCTCCGCTACATGAGGACCCATCCCGGCCGCGAGCTCGTCCTGATCCCGCTCAAGCTGCTGGACCTGAACCGTGGTGACTCCTGGGCGCTCGAATGGGTCAACGCGGGCAATCCGAGCGAGCGCCCGTTCGGCAGCGAGCTGACCGTGCCGGTCCGGGTCGTCGCCGACTCCGCCTACTTCGGCCTCCTCGCGGCCACGATCCTCTCCCTGCTCTTGCTCGGCCGCGAGCTGTGGCGGCAGCGGGTCGTCCGCGGCGTGCTCGTGCTGTTCGCGGGCGCGCTCGTCATGTATGGCTTCGTTTACTACGGCAACTACCGCTATCGCGCTCCGTTGGAGCCGTTGATGCTGCTCGTATCGGCGCCGCTGCTGGCCCGCCTCTGGCGCCTGCGGGGAGCCGAGCCCCCGGACTCCGGACGCTACGCTCGCCGCGAGGGATGAACGCTCGCGCCCTGCGCTTTCCCCTGTTCGACTCGCTCCGCGCGATCGCGGTGCTGCTCGTCATCTCCTACCACGCGCTCGGCGCCGAGTTCCCGCCCGGCTCCCCGGCCACGATGCGGCCCTACGCGGCGCAGATGGGCGTCGGCGTGTCGATCTTCTTCGTGATCTCCGGCTTCCTGCTCTACCGGCCCTTCGTGGCCAACCGGCTGGCCGGCGGCAACTGGATCCCGATCCCCGCCTACGCCTGGCGGCGCTTCCTGCGCATCTTCCCGGGCTACTGGGCGGCGCTCACGGTCGTCGCCCTCTGGCTCGGCTACGACGGCGTGCTCACGCTGTCGGGGATCCCGCACTACTACCTGCTGGGCCAGGTCTTCAGCATCAAGACGCTCTTCGGCGGGCTGCCCCAGGCCTGGTCCCTGACCGTCGAGGTCGGCTTCTACATCTTCCTGCCGCTGTACGCGCTGTTGCTCGGCGTCGGGCGCCGCCGCGACCGGCGTAGCCAGCTGCGAGTCGAGTGGATCGCCGTGATCGCGCTGTTCGCGGCCGGCGTCCTCTTCAACGTGATCCTGCTCTCGCGGCTGGGCCCCGGCGAGTACTCGCCGCTGCTCCGGACCTTCCCCACCTTCGCCGACCACTTCGCGGCCGGCATGCTGCTCGCGGTCGCGAGCGCGTCGCTCCAGGCCGCCGAGCGGCTGCCGCGGCTCCTGCGGCCGCTCGACCGCTTCCCCGGGATCGCCTGGGGGCTGGCCGTCGTCGCCTTCTGGGCGGTGAGCACGCGCATCGGCCTGCACGGCAGCGCGGGCGAGGTGGTCAGCCACTCGCAGTTCCTCGAGCGCCGCACGCTCTACGTCGTCGTCGCGGTCGCGGTCGTGCTGCCGGGAGTCTTCGGCAATCAGGACCGCGGCCTCGTCCGCAAGCTGCTCGCCAACCGCTTCATGCTCTACCTGGGGCTCGTCTCCTACGGGCTGTTCCTCTATCACGTCGCCGTCCTCCAGCAGCTGGGCAGGTGGGACCTGGGGCTCCTGTCCGGCATCCACCCGTACCTGCGCGTGGTCGACGTGCTCGTCCCGTCGCTGGTGCTGGCCTCGCTCAGCTACTACCTCGTCGAGCGGCCGGCGCTGAGGCTGAAGCGCCTGGTGGGTCCGCGCGTCGAGCCGGCGCCCGCCGAGGCGACGGCCGAGCCCGCGCCCGCGGAGCCGCTCACCGTCTACCCGCGGTGACGCACCGCGCGTGAGACGAAGCGCCCGAGGCGGCGCGCCACCTCGCCAGGCCCCCGCCGCTCGCGCAGGTGCGCGGCGATCGCCGGGTACTGGCCGTAGGTAGCCAGCGCGATCACGGCGGCGTCCTTCCTCGGCACCGGTCGCTCGCGGTGGTGGAGGCAGTAGTCGACGAGCGGCCTGGCGGTCTCGGACCAGCGCAGCCGCGGGGCGGTGGCACGCACCCGCTCGGCCGCCGGCTCCGGGTCGTCGAGCAGCTCGGCGCAGGCGGCGGCGAAGGCCTCCGCGTCGCCCGGCGCGACCGTCCGGCCGAGGCCCTCGCGCTCGACCAGCTCGGCGATCGAGTCGCCGCTCGAGGTGACGACCGGGAGGCCCGCCCAGAGGTAGTCGAGGACACGGGTGCGGAACGAGAAGCGCGCTTCGAGGTGGTCGCTGTGGGCCGAGATCCCGAGGTCCGAGTCGAGCAGCCAGCTCTGCCGCTCCTCATACGGCACCCAGTCGTGAT
>JBJMLJ010000131.1:0-2745 GCA_045805365.1 Thermoleophilaceae bacterium | reverse complement strand
TCGGCGAGGCGCCGACGGTCGGCCGCCTGATCGGCGCGCCCTACTTCCCGCTCACGCCGCTGTTCCCCTGGCTCGGCCCGCTGGGAGTGACGCCGCTGCCGTCCAAGTGGCGGATCGAGTTCTGCGAGCCGATCGACACGTCCGACTACGGCCCCGAGGCCGCCCACGACCGGACCCTCGTGTTCGAGCTGTCCGAGCGCGTTCGCGAGACGATCCAGCAGACGCTCTACGACAACCTGGTCAAGCGCGGGTCGGCGTTCGTCTAGAGCCCGGTGGCCTCGAGCGCCCGGCGGGCGCGTGGGATCCACCAGGCAAGCTCGCAGCCGGCCCAGTCACGCTCCGCCGGGTCCGGGTGGTAGGCCGCGCTGTGGCCGAAGACCCAGCCGTACATCACGAGCCCCGCGATCACTCCGAGCTCGACCGCGCGCGGGTCGTCGTGCTCTCCCCGCGCCCGCCTGAAGTCCTCGACCAGCTCGTCGTGGGTCGCGTCGATCCGCCAGGCGTTGTGGCAGATCGACCAGAAGAAGTCGACCACCGGATGTCCCTGGCTCGCGCGGCCCCAGTCGAGCAGGACGAGACGGTCGCCATCGAGCCCGATCTGCTCGTCGCGGATGTCGGCGTGGATGAGGGTGGTGCCGCAGGCGTCGAGCGCCGCGACCAGCGGGGCGGGCTCCGCCACGAGCGCCAGGACCGGTTCCGCCACGTCGTCGTCGACCGCCTCGCCGAAGGCCTCCCAGAAGGCGCCGTACTGCTTCGGGAGCAGGTCGAGTCCGTCCCGCTCGGCCTGGCCGATCGCGGGTGAGAACAGCTGGAAGCAGTCATGGAGCGAGCACACGTGCGGCACCTGCTCGCCCCAGAACTCGTCCCACATCAGGTTCGCGGCGGCCAGGACGCGGCGGTGCTCCTCCCTGGTCAGGCGCCGCCCGTCCGGAAGCAGCCACGGCGAGACGTCCCGCATCACGACCCACCAGGCGTCGCCGTCGCGCTCGGCCGCGACGATGGCGTGATCGATGGCGTCGGGCACGCGATCGAGAACGCCCGAGGTGAAGAGGAGCGCCTCGCGTCCCTCGTCCTTCGTGTGGCGGTCGATCCAGCCGCTGCCGGGCACGATGCGCTTGGCGATCAGCCGCCGCCCGTCGGCGAGGACCAGCCGCTCGATCGCGTTGCCGGACCATCCGTTCGAGACCACCGGCTCGTGCTCCGCGACAGCGCCCAGCCCCGATACGAGCTGCGGGTCGCAGAGCACTCCGTTGCCTGTCGCCTCGCCCGCGAGGGTGCGTGGAGGCGAGGTGTACGCCCAGTGGCGGTCGATCCGGCCGTCGCGTAGCCGGAGATAGTGGCGCTCGCGCACGGGCGGGCCAATGGCCGGGATCCGCTCGAACCACAGCGCGACGCCGTCCGGGTGCAGCTGCGGCGACCACTCGATCAGTCGCCCGGGGCCCTGGAATCGCGCGGCGAGGACCTCCACCGCTTCCCGCGGCCCCCGGGCCCGCGTTCGCCCGCCGGCGACGCTCATGTCGAGCAACGCGTCGTCCCCGTAGGCCTCGCCGAGGGCGGTCAGGTCACCGCTCTCGAGAGCGTCGTGGAGGAGGTCGGCGACGCTCATGGCTGCCTCCCTCGGGCGATCTTCGCGCACGCCGGAATCGACAGTCCGTCATCGGTTCGGTACTCCTCCGCCATCCGCACGACGGCCGAGCGGATCCTGTCTCGGCCCTCCGGCGGCTGCCGCTCGACGAACCCGGCGGTGCGCACGCTGCCTCCCATCAGTCCCTCCCAGAGCTCGTCCGCGTCGCCGACCCGTTGGGTCAACGAGACGGAGTCCACGGCGACCTCCTCGAAGCCCGCGCCTCGCAGCAGCCCGCGGAGCTCAGCCTCGGCCGCGAAGCGGAAGGGATCGGGATGGCCGGGGTCTCGGAGGTCGTCGATTCCCTGGTCCCTGGCGGCGTCCAGCAGGATGCCGAGGACGCGGTTGCGCGCCGGCCCGTCCCAAGTGGACAAGGAGAGCGCGCCCCCCGGCGCCAGAACGCGGGCGAACTCGCGAACGGCCAGCTCCGGTTGCGGGAGGTGGTTGATCACCAGATTTCCGACCACCGCGTCAAAGGACCCGTCCGGGAAAGGAAGCGCCTCGGCGTCGGCCCGGAGGAAGCGGGCCCCGCCGGCGCCGCGAGATGCGAGCGCAACCATCTCGTCGGCGAGATCCACACCGGTGACGACGGCCTCGCGTTCGGCTGCTCGCCGGGCTGCGTAACCCGGCCCTGTCCCGACGTCCAGGACGCGGCTGCCGGCCGCGACTCCGGCGGCGTCCAGCAGACGGTCGACGAGCCGGGCGGTGATCCGGCCCGTCAGCAGGCCGTAGCTGGCGGCCTTGTCGCCCCACCCCGCCCGCTCGAGCGACTTGAATGTCTCCGCATTGCCCGTTCCGTCAGTCGCCGGCAAGACGCATCTCCACAGCAGCGGGGCGCGATCGGCGCTCAGTCGCCCTTGGCGTAGTTGCTCGCGCCATACCAGTCGACCACGACCGCCGGCTCGTCGCCGACGACCCAGGCGTCATGGCCGCTCGGCAGCGACGTGATGTCGCCGGGGCCCGCGACGAGCTCGGTGCCGTCGTCCATCAGGGTGCCCAGCTGCCCGCTCACGTGGTACTGGAAGTGGGGCGCCTCGAGGATCTCCGCGTGGCCCTTGGGAAACTCGCGGGTCTCGTCCGGGCTGCCGAAGCTCTTGTGCTCGGTCTCGTGCCTGTCGCTC
>JBJMLJ010000130.1:0-2380 GCA_045805365.1 Thermoleophilaceae bacterium | reverse complement strand
CACGCGCCGGTGGAGCAGGACGCTCCGGTTGCCCGCGTGGTCCCGGGCGCGGAGCGCCACGTCGACCCGGGCGCGACGCCGACGGCGCAGCGCCCGCCGCAGGGCTCTCGAGGCGCGCTTCGTGAGCTTGATCCGCACCCTGACGCGGCGGTGCGCTCCGGCGCGCTTCGAGACCTTGCGCAGCTTGTACCTGTGGTGGCCGATGCGCAGGCGGGCCGACATCGCCACCGTGCACGCCTCGCTGCAGCGCGCGTAGGCGATCGCCCCGTGCCGCTTGCGAACGCGCTGCCGCTTGGGAACGCGCACGGAGATGCGCGGCGGGACGCGGTCGGCCGCGGCCATCGGCGGCGGCTTCGGGCAGGGCGCGGCTGTCGAGCTCTCGACCACCCGGTAGACCGGGCCGTCGAGCGAGCTCGCGTAGACGCAGCCCGCTGTGTCCTCGCTGATGCCGGCCAGCATCGGCACCCGCAGGGCGGTCGCGCTGTCGCGCGCCCGCGGCACGGCGAGCGCGGCCGAGTGGAGCACGGGCTGGCCGTCGTCGCCGTAGAGGTAGCGTCCCCACAGGGAGGGCAGCGACGGGTCGCGCACGACGACGCCGCCGATGATCGCCGACCAGCCGTCGGAGTGGAACTGGTCGATTACCGGCCTCGTGCCGAGCGTGCACGGAGTGCTCGTGCTGCCCTGAACGAAGCTGCCCTCGCAGGGATCCCAGCCGAAGTTGGCGCCCCTGCCGCGACCGCTACGGGTCGGCGCGTAGTCGACCTCCTCGGTGGCGGCCTCGCCGACGTCGCCGATCACGAGGTCGCCGGTCGAGCGGTCGAACGAGAAGCGGAACGGGTTGCGGAGGCCGTAGGACCAGATCTCGTCGAGTCCGGCCCTGCCGACGAACGGGTTGTCGCCGGGAACCGAGTAGCCGCCGCCCGAGCGTGGACTGATGCGCAGGACCTTGCCGAGCCGACTGCTCAGGCTCTGGCTGTTGCCCGCCTGGCCGGCGCCACCGTCGCCAGGCGCCAGCCAGAGGTAGCCGTCGGGGCCGAAGGCGGCGGTCCCGCCGTTGTGGTTGGGCGCGGCCGAGTGGTCGATCTCGATGACCTTCCGCCGCGAGGCCGGATCCACCCGGTCGGGGGTCGTGGCCCGGAACTGGTCGACGCGCACGTTCCCGTCCCCGAGGGTGTAGTACGCGTAGACGAAGTGGCTCGTCTCGAAGCTCGGCGGGAAGGCGATGGAGAGGAAGCCATGCTCGTCGTTGGTCGACACGTCGGGCAGGGTCAGGAAGGGGGTGGCCGAGACCGTCCCGCCGTGGAGCACGCGGACCGTGCCGGTGCGTTCGACGACGTAGAGGCGGCTGTAGTCGCCGGGGGCGCCGACGGCCCAAACGGGCTGTTCGAAGTCACCGACCTTCTCGAGGCGGGGGGCCGCCGCGGCGGGGCCGGCGCCGAAGGCCAGGAGCAGCAGCAGTGCGAATGCGAGCCTAGTCACGAAGCTGGGAGATGAGGCACTCCTCCGGCTCCTTATCGGTTCGCCAGCGCAGGAACTTGGCCCCATGCCTGATCCGCTGGCCGGTGATGTGGTCGAAATTCACCTCGCAGACGAGCTCCGGCCGCAGCCCCTCCCAGACGAGCTCCTCGTCCGACTTCCAGCGGCTCGGCTCGCCCGAGCCGCGCTCGCCCGTCCGGTACGGCTCGAGGAGCTCGATCAGCTCGCGCTTCTGCTTGGCCCGGAAGCTCGACGTGTGCCCGACGATGCGCAGCCCCCCCTCGTCGTCGTACATGCCGAGGATCAGCGAGCCGACCGTTCCCTCCTCCTTGCCGAAGCGGAACGCCGCGACGACGGCGTCGGCCGTCCGCACCCGCTTGATCTTGACCATGCCCGTGCGCTCGCCCGGGCGGTAGGGGGCGCCCACCTGCTTGGCGATCACGCCCTCGCCCGTGCCCTCGAGCCACTTGGTGGCTTCCTTCAGGTCGCTCGTCACGGGCGTGAGGTCGACCGGCTTCGCGACCAGCCCCTCCAGGCGTTCGCGGCGCTCGCTGTAAGAGAGCTCGAGCAGCTCCTGGTCGTCCAGGCTGAGGAGGTCGAAGGCCACGTAGTCCGCCGGGGTCTCCTTGCTCAGCTTCTCCACGCGTGAGGCGGCCGGGTGGATCCGCTGCGAGAGAAGGTCGAACTCCTGGATCCCGTCGACGGTCACGACCATCTCGCCGTCGAGCACGACCCGCTCGGCCGGCAGCGCCAGGACCTGCTCGATGACCTCCGGGAAGTAGCGGTTCATAGGCTTCCCGTTGCGGCTCTGGAGGCGCACCTCGTCGCCGTCGCGGAACGCGATCGTCCGGAAGCCGTCCCACTTCGGCTCGTAGCACCACTCCTCTCCCTCGGGCAGCTCCTT
>JBJMLJ010000129.1:0-4887 GCA_045805365.1 Thermoleophilaceae bacterium | reverse complement strand
GCGCCCCTCGAGCTGGACGAGCGCCTCGCCGAACTGGTAGGCGTGCTCGACCGCGTTCGCGCAGGCCTCGTGCGAGGCGAGCTGGATGTCGAACGCCTCGGCCGGAGTGGCTCCGGCCTGCTCGAGCCAGCGCCCGAGCTGGCGGCGCGCGTAGCCGAGCGCGGTCCGGTTGGTCGGCAGCTCGAGCCGGAGCTCGTCGCGCACGAGCGGCGCGGTCCGGAGCGCGAGGAAGGCCACGTCGTCGTGGGCGTCCCGGCTCCCCAGGAGCGACTCGATCACGTGCTCGCAGAGGGCCTCGGGATCCGAGGGCCCCGAGAGGACCGCCTCCTTCAGCCGATCGAGCCCCTTCGTGAGCGTCTCGCCGCGCACCTCGACGAGCCCGTCCGTGTAGAGCGCGAGCGTGGAGCCGGGCTCGAGCGCCGTCGAGCCCTCCTCGTAGGCGACCCCGCCGCCGACGCCGAGCGGGGTCGAGCGCCCGTCCCAGAGGTACTCGGCGTTGCCGTCCGGGCCCACGAGCAGAGGCGGCGGGTGGCCCGCGCTCGCGAAGCGCACGGAGGTCCAATCCGGGTCGATCACGGCGTAGAGCAGCGTCGCCATCTGGCCGCGCTCCGCCTCGACCACCAGGCGACCGAGCTTGCTGAGGACCTCTTCGGGAGCGATCCCCTCGATGGCGTAGGCGCGCAGGGCGTTGCGGAGCGCGCCCATCAGCGAGGCGGCCTCGATCCCGTGGCCGACCACGTCGCCCATCACCACCCCCACCCCGCCGCCGCCGAGCTCGATGGCGTCGTACCAGTCGCCGCCCACGTCGGCGCCGCCGGGCGAGTAGTGGGCGGCGATCGACATGCCCGGCAGCCTCGGCAGGCTCGCCGGAAGCAGCGAGCGCTGAAGCGTCTCGACGATCCGGTGCTCGCGCTCGTAGAGGCTTGCGTTGCCGATCGCAAGCGCGGCGCGGTCGGCGACGAGTGCGAGCAGGGCGGCGTCGTTGTCGTCGAAGCAACCGGGGGTGCGGGAGCCGGCCCAGACCACGCCGCTGATCTCGCCCTCGGCTATCAGCGGCGCCCCGATGAGCGAGCGAAGGCCGTTCCCGGCGCCGCCGTCGTCGATCACGATCGGCCGGCGCTGCTTCGCGACCTGGCGCGCGAAGTGCGGCTCGTCCGCCTCCACCCCGCGGCTGGCCCGCGGCCGAAGGCCGCCGCCGTCCGGCTCCGTCAGGAGAACCGAGACCGCGTCGGCGCCCAGGATCTCCCCGATCCGGTCGAGCAGCTCGGGCAGGAGGTCGTCGAGCGCAAGGTGGCTGAGCGCCGTGTCGCTGACGCTCTGGAGGTTCCGCACCATCTGCGCGACCACCTCCGCCTCCGCTCGGGCGGCCTGCTCGCGGAGCCGCTCGGCCTTCTCCTGCTCGGCGCGCTCGCGCTCGGTCACGTCCTCGAGCTGGGCGATCAGCTGATGCGGGCGCGCGTCCCCCGCGGACATCGGCGACACGCTCAGCGCGCACAGCAGCACCCTGCCGTCGCTGTGCAGGCAGCGCCGCTCGGCGCGGTAGACCGAGCGCTCGCCGTGGAGCAGCTCGTCCAGCGCCTGGCGGTCGTCGCCGCGCTCGTTCGGATGGATCAGCGACTCCCAGCGGCTCCCCACCAGGTCCTCCTGTGAGCGGCCGACCATCTCGGCGAGCGCCCGGTTCGCCTGGAGCAGCCGCCCCTCCGGCGCCACCACCGCCATCCCCGAGGGCGCGTTGGCGAACGCGGTGCGGAAGCGCTCCTCGCTCTCCTCCAAGGCAGCGGTCTGCTCGTAGAGGTCGACGAAGACCGACACCTTGGAGCGAAGCACCGCCGGGTCGTACGGCTTCAGCAGGTAGTCGACCGCCCCCTCCGAGTAGCCGCGGAAGACGTGCTCGGTGTCCTTGCTGACGGCGGTGACGAAGATGATCGGGATGTGCCGCGTCCGCTGGCGCTGCTTGATCAGCGAGGCGGTCTCGAAGCCGTCGAGCCCCGGCATCCGGACGTCGAGCAGGATCACGGCGAACTCCCGCTGGAGCAGCAGCCTCAGGGCCTCCTCGCCCGAGCTCGCCTGCACGAGCTCGCGGTCGAGCGGCTCGAGGACCGCCGTCAGCGCGACAAGGTTGTCGGGCTCGTCGTCGACCAGCAGCACACTGGCGCGTCGGTCCCGAGTCATCCCGGGATCACCCGTGTAGCCAGACCCTCATCAGCGAGAGCAGCCGGTCGGTGTCCACCGGCTTGGCGACGTAGTCCGATGCCCCCGCCATGAGGCTCTTCTCCCGGTCGCCCCTCATCGCCTTCGCGGTCAGCGCCACGATCGGCAGCTGCTTGAACTCGTCCATTCCCCTGATCCGACGGGTGGCCTCGTAGCCATCCATCTCGGGCATCATTATGTCCATTAGCACGAGGTCCACGTCGGGGTGCTCCTGGAGCGTCTTGACGCCGTCGAGCCCGTTCTCGGCGAACAGGATCTCCATGCCGCGGCTCTCGAGCAGGCTCGCCAGCGCGAACACGTTCCGGACGTCGTCGTCCACGAGCAGGATCTTCTTGCCGCTGAAGACCTCGTCGGCGTCGCGCAGGCGCTCGAGCATGCGCCGCTTGTCGGCGGACAGCCGCGCCTCGGGACGGTGCAGGTAGAGCGAGGTCGCGTAGAGCAGCCGCTCGGGCGAGCTCGCGTCCTTGACGATGATCGCCTCGGCGTAGCCCTTGAGCGAGTCCTCCTCCTGCGTGGTCAGGTCCTTGCCCGTGTAGACGATCACCGGGATGTCGCGCAACCGCTCGTCCTTCTTGATCACCTCGAGCAGCTCGAACCCCCTCAGGTGCGGCAGGTTCAGGTCGAGCACCATGCAGTCGAAGCGGAAGCGGCGCTTGGCCATCTGCTCGAGCGCCTCCTCGCTGGAGCCGACGGCCGTAATGACGACGTCGTCGCCGGCGCCGATCAGCTCGACGATGCTCTGCCGCTGAATCTCGTCGTCCTCCACTATGAGCACGCGCTTCTTGCGCCGCTCGACGAAGCCCTCGAGCTCGGCGAGCGCCCGCTCCAGCTCCTCCCGGCCGGCCGGCCGCTCCAGGTGGCCGGCAGCGCCGGCCTTGAGCAGCCCGTGACGGCTCTCCTGGTCGGCCTCGACGTAGACGGGGATGTGGCGGGTCTGAGGGTGGCGCTTGAGATGGTCGAGGGTCACCGTGCCGTCCTGCCCGTCGCCGCTTGTGCCCGGCTGGGTATCGGCAGCGAGCACGATGGCGTCGGGCACGAACTCGTGCGCGAGCGCCACGCCCGCTTCGGCGCGTGAGGCGATCAGGCTCTTGAAGCCCCGGCCGTGCGCGGCGTCCACCGCCTCGGCCGCCCAGGCGGCGTCGGCGCAGATCACGAGCACCACGCGGTCGCCCGGCGCGACCGCGAGGCGGTCGTCCGCGACCTCCACCGGGCCGACGAGCGAGTGCTCGCTCGCCGCGGTCTCGATCTCCTCGAGCGCGGGCTGGCCGTTCGTCGCCGGCTCCGGCAGCGCGGCCTCGACGAACTCGGGCTCGACCGGGGCGATCGCCTCGGCCTCCACCGGGACGTACTCGGTGGGCAGGTAGAGCGTGAACTTGCTGCCCTCGCCCGGCGTGCTGCGCACATCGAGCTCGCCGCCCAGGAGGCGGGCGATCTCACGCGAGATCGAGAGGCCGAGCCCGGTGCCGCCGTACTTGCGGCTCGTGCCGCCCTCGCCCTGCTGGAAGGCCTCGAAGATCAGCCGCAGCTTGTCCTTGGGGATGCCCACGCCGGTGTCCGCCACCGAGAACGCGATCCGCGCGTCGTCGCTCGGCTCCACGAGCAGCGTCACCCGGCCCTCGTCGGTGAACTTGAACGCGTTCGAGAGCAGGTTCTTCAGCACCTGCTGGAGGCGCTGCTCGTCGCTCGTGATCATCTCGGGCAGGTCGTCGCTGAGGGCGACCTCGAAGGCGAGGCCCTTCTCCTCGGCGACCGGGGTGAAGGCGCGCTCCACGTAGTCGCGCACCGCCTCGAGCCCGATCGGAGCCGGCCGCACCTCCATCTTCCCGGCCTCGACCTTGGACAGGTCGAGGATGTCGTTGATCAGCGACAGCAGGTCGCTGCCGGCCGTGTGGATCGTGCCCGCGTACTCGACCTGCTTCTCGTTGAGGCTGCCGTCCTCGTTGTCGGCCAGCAGCTTGGACAGGATCAGCAAGGAATTCAGCGGCGTCCGCAGCTCGTGCGACATGTTGGCCAGGAACTCCGACTTGTACTTCGAGGAGAGAGCCAGCTGCTCGGCCTTGTCCTCGAGATTGCTCCGCGCGATCTCGATCTCGCGGTTCTTGATCTCGATGTCGCGGTTCTGCTGGCTCAGCAGCGCCGCCTTCTCCTGAAGCTCGGCGTTGGTCTTCTGGAGGACCTCCTGCTGCTCCTGGAGCTCGCCGGACTGGCTCTGGAGCTCCTGCGTCAGCGACTGCGACTGCTCGAGCAGCTCCTCGGTCCGCATGTTGGCGATGATCGTGTTGAGGCTGACGCCGATCGTCTCCGTCAGCTGCTCGAGGAACTGGAGATGGACGTCGCTGAAGGGCCGGAACGAAGCGAGCTCGATCACGGCCAGCACGCGCTCCTCGAACGCCACCGGCAGCACGATGATGTTGGCCGGGTTGGACTCGCCGAGCCCCGACGAGATCCGGATGTAGTCGTCCGGCGGCTCGCTGATCAGGATGCTCTGCTTCTCGTGCGCCGACTGGCCCACGAGCCCCTCGCCGTGCTGGACGCGCTCCTCTCCGCCGCGATATCCGTAGCTGGCGATCAGCTCCAGCTCGTCGCCCTCGGCCAGGAAGAACGCGCCGACCTGCGCCGAGACCGTCGGCGTCAGCTCCGACATGATCAGGCTGGAGACCGTCTTCAGGTCCCGCT
>JBJMLJ010000128.1:0-2486 GCA_045805365.1 Thermoleophilaceae bacterium | reverse complement strand
CGGCGGCGACGGCTCGTCAGGCTGGTTGCTCCTGCTGATCCCCGTGGTCCTCCTCACGCTCGGCGGGGGAGCCTGGGCTGCCGTCCGCTGGCTCGGCCGGCAGCATCGGGTGCCCCAGCGGGAGCTCGCGGAGGCCATGCTGCGCGAGCTCGAGTCGGCGATGCGCCGGCTCGGCTGGCGGCTGCCGGCCCGGACCACGCTCAGCGGCCTGGAGCGGCGGCTGTCCGGGATCGCCGGACCAGATGCGGCGGGCTACGTGGCGGGCCTGCGCGCGCACCGTTACGAGCCGCGTGCCCCAGAGCCACCGGACCGCGCGGCGCGGCGCGCCTTGCGCGGCGCGCTGGGCACCGCGGCCGGCAGAAGTGGCCGGATTCGTGCCTACCTGGCCATTCCGCCGGGCGGTCCTTTTAGACGTTTCTAAGATTCGACCGATAGAAAACCTCCGAACGGATTCATGGGCCCCGTAGGCACACCCTCGCGCAGCACCTCGACCTCGAGCCTTCTCGCGGGCGTCGTCGGCGGGCTGCTCGTCCTCGTAGTCGGGTCGATCCTGCTGGCTACGGGGGTGATCGACAACGGCGGTGACACCAAGGTCGTCCACGAGACGATCGCGGCGGCGCCGGGCAGGAGCACGAGCGACACCGGCGGTCGCTCCGTGGCCGACATCTACAAGGCCGAGGGCCGCGGCGTCGTCCAGGTGCGGGCTACCGGTGTGTCCGGCGGCTCGATCTTCGGCATCCCGCAGCAGGGCGAGACGGCCACGGGCTCCGGCTTCTTCGTCGATGACAAGGGCACGATCGTCACCAACGCGCACGTGGTCGAGGGCGCCAAGAACGTCAGCATCAAGCTGACCGACACCGGCGACACCATCCCGGCGCAGGTCAAGGGCCGCGACACTTCGAGCGACCTCGCCGTGCTCAAGATCGACCCGGGCAAGGTCAAGAATCTCCGGGTCCTTCCGCTCGGCAGCTCCAGGCAGGTCGCGGTCGGCGATCCGGTGGTGGCGATCGGCAACCCGTTCGGCTTCCAGCGCACGGTGACAACCGGCATCGTCTCCGCCAAGCAGCGGCAGATCGAGGCGCCCAACGGCTTCCCGATCCGCAACGTGCTCCAGACCGACGCCTCGATCAACCCCGGCAACTCGGGCGGTCCGCTGCTCGACGCCAACGGGCGCGTCGTGGGGATCACGTCGCAGATCGCGACCGGCGGCGGCAGTGGCTCGGTCGGCATCGGCTTCGCGATCCCGATCGACACCGCCAAGTCGCTGCTGCCCAGGCTGAAGCAGGGGGGCAAGATCGAGCGCGCCTACCTCGGGATCGAGATGGCCGACGTGGACGGCCAGCTCGCCCATGACCTGAACCTCCCCGTCAAGCACGGCGCGCTGATCCAGTCGGTCGTCGCGGGCGGACCCGCTTCGAAGGCCGGCCTGCGCGGCGGCCACACCCAGACGACCCAGGGCGTCACCGCGGGCGGCGACCTGATCGTCAACGTGGACGGCCACGCCGTCTCCAACTCCGACGACGTCGCGGCGGCGATCAACAACCGCAAGCCGGGCGACACCGTTGCGGTCGAGTACTACCGCGGCAACAGCAAGAAGACCGCCCACGTCAAGCTGGGCAAGCGGCCCAACAAGCTCCAGCAGCAGTCCTCGCAGGGCCAGAACAGCCCGTTGCCACTTCCGTAGCTGCGACCATTGGCCCGTGACTCGGGTCAAGACCTGCGGCATCACCACGCTCGACGACGCCCGGCGCTGCGCCGAGCTCGGCGCGTGGGCGCTCGGCCTGATCTTCTGGCCCGATAGCCCGCGGGCCTGCGCGATCGAGGACGCCGAGCAGATCGGCGCCGCGCTGCACCGGCGAGTCGAGATCGCGGGGGTCTTCGTCAACGCCACCCTCGACCATGTGGCCGCCACCGCCGACCGGGCCGGGCTGACGCTCCTCCAGCTCCACGGCGACGAGGGTCCCGCCTACTGCGCCGAGGCCGCCCGGCGGACCGGCTGCAAGGTGATGAAGGCGATGCGCGTGAAGGGCGCCGCCGAGGTGCGCGCGCTGCGTGCCTTCCACACCGACTACCACCTGCTGGACGCCTACGTCCCGGGCAGCCCCGGGGGCACCGGCGAGTCCTTCAACTGGGAGCTCGCCCGGATGCACCGGGGCCCCGCGGAGGTCGTCCTCTCCGGAGGCCTGACGCCCGAGAACGTCGGCGAGGCGATCGCGGCCGCCCGGCCCTTCGCCGTCGACACGGCCAGCGGCACGGAGGCGTCCCCCGGCCGGAAGGACCCGCGCCTCGTCGAGGCCTTCTTCAGCGCCGTGGATCGCGTGCAAGCCGCGGCATGAGCGCCCAGCCGGTCGAGCGGCGCTTCGGCCCCTACGGCGGCCGCTACGTGCCCGAGACGCTCATCCCCGCGCTCGACGAGCTGGAGGGCGCCTGGCTCGACGCGCGGGCCGACCCGGCGTTCCAGGAGGAGCTGTCCGCGCTTCTGCGCG
>JBJMLJ010000127.1:0-7470 GCA_045805365.1 Thermoleophilaceae bacterium | reverse complement strand
AGCAGACGGACACGCCCGTGGTGCTCGTGTTCAGCCGCCAGGGCCTCCCGGTCTGGAACCCGGCAGGCGTGCCCGACGATGCGATCCACAGGGGCGCCTACGTACTTCGCGAGTCGTACAAGGACGAGCCCGACCTGATCCTGATCGCCACCGGCTCGGAGGTGCACATCTGCACCGACGCCGCCGACCTGCTCGAGGCTGACGGCGTCGCCACCCGGGTCGTCTCGGCCCCCTGCCTGGACCGCTTCGCGGAGCAGGACGACGGCTACCGCGACCAGGTGCTGCCGCCCGCCGTCCGCGCGCGGGTGAGCGTCGAGGCGGCTTCTACCCTTGGTTGGGACCGCTGGGTGACCGACGACGGCGACTCGATCGGCATGCGGAGCTTCGGCGCCTCGGGGCCCCAGCAGGATCTCTACGAGCACTTCGGCTTCACCCCAGAGAAGGTGGCCGAGCGCGGCAAGGCCGTAGTAGAGCGCGTCGCGGCCCGCGCATAACAAAGGAGAACGGAATGGAAGTCAGCGCAGGTGTCAACGAGCGACTCGCCGCCCTTACCGCCGCCGGCACCAGCGTCTGGCTCGACCAGATCCGCCGCGGGTTGATCGAGTCCGGCGAGCTCCAGCGCCTGGTCGACGAGGACTCGCTGCGGGGAGTCACCTCCAATCCGGCGATCTTCGAGAAGGCGATCCTCGGCTCGACCGACTACGACGAGCAGGTCAAGGAGCTCGCCGAGCAGGGCCTCGACGCGCGCGGCATCTACGAGGAGCTGGCGATCAAGGACGTCCAGCTGGCGGCCGACGTGCTCGCCGGCGTGCACGAGGAGACCGGCGGCTACGACGGCTTCGTGTCGCTCGAGGTCGAGCCGGCGCTAGCCCACGACACCGATGGCACGCTCGAGCAGGCGCGCGACCTCTGGAAGCGCGTCGACAGGCCCAACCTGATGATCAAGATCCCGGGCACCGAGGCCGGCGTCCCGGCGATCGAGCAGGCGATCTCCGAGGGGATCAACGTCAACGTGACTCTGCTCTTCTCGGTCGAGTCCTACTCGGCGATCGCCGAGGCTTACATCCGCGGGCTCGAGCGCCGCAAGGAGGCCGGCGAGTCGGTCGACATCCACTCCGTCGCGAGCTTCTTCGTCTCCCGCGTCGACAGCGAGGTCGACAAGCGCCTCGCCGACCTCGACCGCGAGGATTTGCGGGGGATCGCCGCCGTCGCCAACGCGCGCGCCGCCTACCAGCGCTTCAAGGAGCTCTTCCGCGGCGACCGCTTCGCGGAGCTGCGCGAGGCCGGCGCCCCGGTCCAGCGGCCGCTCTGGGCCTCCACCGGGGTGAAGGACCCCGCCTACCCGGAGACCAAGTACGTCGACGAGCTGATCGCGCCCGACACCGTCAACACCATGCCGATGCCGACGCTGCTCGCCGCCGCCGAGTCGACCGAGGTCAAGGGCGCCACCGCCGACCAGGACCCGACCGACGACCTCACCGCGCTTAAGGGCGCCGGCATCGACATGAAGGACGTGACCGACAAGCTGCTGCGCGACGGCATCGACAAGTTCGTCGAGCCGTTCGACAAGCTCGTCGCCGGCATCGAGGCGGTGCGCGAGGGCATCGTCACCGGCCGGCCGCCCACGATCCGCTCCTCGATCCCCGACGATCTCGAGCCGGCGATCATCGACCTGATCGCCAAGGCCAAGTCGGAGAGCGTCGCGCAGAAGGTCTGGAGCAAGGACGAGTCGCTCTGGGGCGGCCCCGGCGTGCCCGAGATCGGCGACCGCCTGGGCTGGCTGACGATCAGCGACAAGATGCTCGAGCACATCGCCGGCCTGACCTCGTTCGCCGAGTCCTGCTCCGGCTTCAGCGACGTCGTGCTGCTTGGGATGGGCGGCTCCAGCCTCGGCCCCGAGGTGATCCGCCGCTCGTTCGGCGAGGTCCCCGGGTCACCGAAGCTGCACGTGCTCGACTCCACCGATCCGGGCGCCGTGCTCGAGGTGGAGGGCAAGATCGACCTCGGCAACACGATCTTCATCGTGTCCTCGAAGTCGGGCGGGACCCTCGAGACCCTCTCCCACATGAAGCATTTCTACGAGAAGGCCGGCGAGGACGGGAACTGCTTCGTCGCGGTCACCGACCCCGGTTCGCCGCTCGTCGAGGAGGCCACGAGCCGCCTCTTCCGGCGGGTGTTCGAGAACGACTCCGAGATCGGTGGCCGCTACTCGGTGCTCTCCTACTTCGGCCTGGTCCCGGCCGCGCTTGCGGGGGTCAACGTCGAGGCGATGCTGCACCGGGCCCAGGTCGCGGAGCAGAACTGCACGCACTTCGACCAGACCGCGAGCAACTCGGGGCTCTGGATGGGGATCGCGATGGGCGGGCTGGCCCAGCAGGGCCACGACAAGGCGACCTTCATCGTCGACGAGCCGATCGCGAGCTTCGGCCTCTGGGTAGAGCAGCTGATCGCCGAGTCGACGGGCAAGGAGGGCAAGGGAATCCTGCCGGTGGCGGACGAGCCGGTCGGCGACCCGGACGTCTACGGCGACGACCGATTCTTCGCGCATCTCCGGAACGCGGACGAGCCCGACCCGGACAACGACGCGAAGGTAGAGGCCCTGGCCAAGGCGGGCCACCCGGTCGTGACGCTGGCCGTGCACGGCGCCTCGGACCTCGGCCGCATCTTCTTCTTCGCCGAGTTCGCGACGGCCGTGGCCGGCTGGGTGCTGGGCATCAACGCCTTCAACCAGCCGAACGTGCAGGAGGCCAAGGACAACACGGCCAAGGTGCTCGCCATGCCGGAGCCGCCCGACCTCCCCGAGGCTGACGACGACGCGCTCGGGGAGCTGCTCGGGAAGGCGGCGCCGCCCCACTACGTGGCGATCATGGGCTACGTCCAGCCGTCCGAGGAGTTCGACGCGGCGGCCGCCGAGCTGCGCTCGACGATTCGCGACGCCACCAAGGCGACCACGACGTTCGGCTACGGCCCCCGCTTCCTCCACTCGACCGGCCAGTTCCACAAGGGCGGGCCGCCGAACGGGCTGTTCCTGCAGCTCACGCACGACGGCCCCGAGGACGTGCCGGTGCCGGGCGAGGACTACAGCTTCGGCCAGCTGAAGAACGCCCAGGCCGACGGCGACCTGCTGACCCTGCGCGACCACGGCCTGCCGGCCGAGCGCGTCAAGCTGGAGGGCCACCCGGCGAATGCGCTGCGCGAGCTGACGGAGCGGATCCGAGCCCTGCTCGGCTGAACGTCAGTTCGAGCGGAGCTCGATCGGGCCCTCGGTAGACCCGCTCACGAGCTGGCGGACCGTCGCGTCGTCCGACGTGAAGATGTCGTCGGCGTCGCCCTCGGCGAGGATCCGGCCCTCGTGGATCACCGCGGCGTGGTCGGCCAGCTTGCGGGCCGACTCCATGTGGTGCGTCGTGAGCAGGAAGGTTGCGCCCGTTCGCAGCTGTAAGTCCTGGAGCAGGTCGCAGGTCAGGGCCAGGCGGACGCCGTCGAGGCCGCTGTCGAAGTCGTCGATGACGAGGATGCGCGGCTCGAGCGCGAGGGCCCGGGCCAGGGCGGTGCGCTTGGCCATTCCCGCCGAGAGCTGATTGGGCATGTCCTCGGCGCGATCCGCCAGGCCGACCATGCCCAGATGCTCCATCGTGATGCTGTGGATCCGCTCCTTGGACCAGTTGGTCCGGTCGCGGAGCGGGAAGGCGACGTTCTCGTACACGCTCAGCGAGTAGAAGAGGCCGCAGGTGAACGGGAGGGTGCCCTGCAACACGACGCCCATCTCGCGCCGGATGTCGTTGAGCTTCTCCTCCGAGATCTCCGACAGGTCCTTGCCGCCGACGCGAACCGTGCCCTCGTCCGGCTTCAGCAGGCCAACCACGTGCTTGACCGTCACGGTCTTGCCCGCCCCGGAGGGCCCGAGCAGGACGGTGATCGCGCCCTCCGGCGCCGAGAGCCCTACGCCGTCGAGGATTCGCTCGCGGTCGAATTCCTTGACGACCCCGTCGAGCTCGATCGCGTTCGTGGCCATCGATCCATGTTACGCGCGCTCGAGCCAGTCCTTGATCCGGCCCGGGCCGGTCATGGCGGAGAAGTCGCCACGCTGCATCTGCTCCGCCGCGGCCAGCATCGCCTTGGCGGCGATCCAGGTCAGGCCGCTGCCGACGCTGATCCGCTGCCCACCCGCCTCGGCGATCTCGTCGAGGCTCAGGTTGGGGCGGGCGAGCACGTTGACCGGCTTCGAGACCGCCTGGCAAACGGCGCGGATCTCGTCGATGCCCGGCAGCCCCGGCGCGTAGAGGACGTCGGCCCCCGCCCGCTCGTAGGCCTGGAGGCGGGCGATCGTGTCGTCGAGGTCGGGGTTTTCGCGGATGAAGTTCTCCGCGCGCGCGGTGAGGACGAAGTCGCGCCGGCGGGCCTCCTCGACGGCGGCGGCCACCCGCTCGACGGCGAGGTCGAGCGCGTAGATGCCGTCCTCCGGGTCGTAGTCCTCGATCGAGCCGCCGGCCGCGCCGGCCTCGGAGGCGGCGGCGATCGCGCGCGCCGCGTCCTCCGGCGCGGGCCCGTAGCCGTTCTCGAGGTCGACCGACAGCGGCAGGCTGGTCACAGCGTCGACCGACCGGACGTGCTCCGCCACCTCGTCGAGCGTCACCCCGCCGTCCTGGCGACCGAGTGTGAAGGCGAAGCCGCCGCTGGTAGTGGCCAGCGCCTTGAAGCCGAGGCCCTCGAGCACACGAGCCGAGCCCGCATCCCACGGGTTGGGGATGACGAAGGTGGGCCCCTCGTGGAGAGCGGCAAAGG
Source organism: Thermoleophilaceae bacterium (assembly GCA_045805365.1). Taxonomy (GTDB): domain Bacteria; phylum Actinomycetota; class Thermoleophilia; order Solirubrobacterales; family Thermoleophilaceae; genus DASXBA01. The sequence goes on along the minus strand of JBJMLJ010000127.1, from coordinate 2,685 downwards.
CCTTGACCTTCTGCTCCCGTGCCGCCGGCACGACCGGCACGCTAGCGGTGAAGCGCCTCCACCGCGGCCTCGACGAGTCCCGCGTCGGTACCGAGGACGCCGAGTAAGAGTCCGCGCTCCCGGAAGGTCGCCCGCTGACCGTCCGCCGTCAGCAGCACTGATCCTTCCCGCGGAACGTAGCCGGCCGGCCAGATCGCGAACCGATCGCGGATGGTCACGCCTCCCAGGCCCAGCCCCGGTGTGTCGCGGCGAGCCTCGTTCACGACCAGCTTCCGGTTCCCGCGGCGGAAGAAGAGCCGGATAACACGGGCCCTCGGTCCGTAACGCGGCCGCCGCATGTGGCCGTTGAAGCGGAACGGTCTCTCGCCCACGGCGGCCAGCCCCGTCAGCCTGAGACCCGCGATGCGCCGTCCCGGCCATGCGAGTCGCCTGGCCAGCAGTCGCTCGGCGCCGTTCCGATTCACCTTTCGGCGCGGCAGGATCGTGTAACCCGGCGGCTGCAAACGGTGCTTCACGGGAATATCGCCGGACCCGGCTGGGAAGCCCTCGACCTTGAGAATCCATTGCCCGGGCACACCCGGCCCCCAGCGCAGATAGAGCGGCTTGTAGGTGTCTCGGGAGACCGCGACGTCGCTGCAGAACATGTGCGAGCAGGGCGCCCTGCGCGGTGCCCGAGGGCCGGCTTCCACGCGGATCCAGTAGACCTGCCTGCCGGCCAGCACTCCCTTGCGGAGGACGTGGGCGCGCCCGGACTTCAGCGAAGACCGGTAGTCGCGGGTGAACAACTGGAGCGGCTCGTCGGGGTGTCGCAGCCGGTTCCCGACCGGCGTGCCGTAGTCCGCGAGGACGAAATCCCCGAGGCGAAGAGTCGTGCGGACCCCGCGCTTCGGATCGAACCAGACGTCCGTCTTGACGCGCACCGGAGTGCGCTTCCCGCTCTCCAGGTCGACGACGGCGCCAACCCTCCCGGTGGCCGTCACGACATGCAGCACGGGACCCTTGCCGACAGCGCCCAGCGCCCGATCGAGGACCCCCTTCTCGTTCCCGCCGAAGGGGTCCGCCAGGACCAGAGCGCACAGTGCGGCGAGCGCGGCGGCGGCCGCGACGGCGATCCGGGACCGGGTCCAAGCCCGCCGGCGGGGGCGGATGGCGCCCGCCCGCTGGAGCACATCATCCCACTGGTCGGGCTCGTCGTCGAAGGGGGGCACGACGGTATCGAGCAGCGCGCCGAGGCGGTCCGGCTCAGTCATGTCGGCATCTCCTCCAGTAGGTCTCGCATCGCCGTCCGGGCGGAATGCAGCGTCGCGCCGACCGTGCCGCTGCTGATTTCGAGCGCGTCCGCGATCGTGGCGTAGTCCAGGTCCGCGTAGTAGTGCAGGAACACGATGAGGCGCTGCCGCACGGGCAGCAGGGCCAGCGCCGCTCGGACGCGGTCCGCCCCCGCGTCGTGGTGCCCGTTGGAAGTCGCAAGCGGCGACGCGGGTGGTCGCAGCCTCCGCGCCTGGCTACGTGCCGTGTTGACGACGATGCGCCACAGCCAGGCCTCGAGCGATCCCTCGCCGCGAAACGTGGCCCGGCGGCGAACGGCGAGGGCGAACGCCTCCTGAACGGCGTCGCGAGCGAGCTCACGGTCGCCGGCGATCGCCGCCGCGACGCGGCGGAAGTCCGGCAGCCGGTCGCGGTAGACCCGTTCGATCTCCTCGAGGCTGGCCTCCGACTTCATGCAACCCATACGACGCCACTCCGCGGCGAATTCTTTATCGGGCGGCGCGATCCAGTACCAGTCGTCGCAGCGCGTCCGCGTCCGGCTCGAGGGGCGGCCGGTCGAGGGGCATGTAGCTCTCGCTGAAGTCCGAGCGGCAGACCGAGGTCAGTCCGTACATGATCTGGAAGCGTGGCTCCTCGCCGTCCCGCGCCCCGTAGTGGAAGCAGCGGCTGGTGTCGATGAACAACGTCGTCCCGCGCCGCATCGTGAGGCGCCTGGTCTCGCCGGGGTCGACCACCGAGTAGATCTCCTCGTCGCTCAGCCGGTAGGGGCGGCCCCGCGACCAGTAGTTCAGCTCCTTCGAGGCGCGCGCGGACACCGACGCGGGCAGCCAGGTGAACGGGCCCTGCCGATCGGTGCAGTCCCGCATCAACACGATCACGTAGACCATCGGATGGTCGTAGGGGTCGATGTGGAAGACCTGGCTGTCGCGTGGCGGCAGGTGCGCCAGCGCGTCCAGGTGCTTGCCCGACTCGACCACCCGGACGCCGGTCGGAAGCGTCCCGGAGAGGGCGGGGATGAAGCCGAGATAGTCGGCCGCGACGCCGATCAGCTCGGGCGAGCTCACGAAGTCGAGCAGCGCGGGCCAGCGCGCCAGGTCCTCGACCTTTACGAGGTTTCGGAAGAAGGCCCTGTAGCGGTCGTCCGCGGGCGCATGGCCGCCGCGCTCCGCGATGATCTCGTCAGCCTGCTCCAGCAGCGCGTCGAGATGGGGGAGCGAGAGCGAGTCGTCGACGAGGAAGCCGTCCTCCATGCGAAGGCGCGGCTCGAGACCCGACCGGCGCTGCTCCCGCACCCGCATCCGCTGCCGGCGGCCGTTCCGCAGGCCGTTGTACAGCTTGGCCATCCGCATCGTGTTTCGGATGCCCAGCTTGGCCATCTTGTCGGCGTCGAGCGCCCGGCCGACGCGGGTGGTCGGT
>JBJMLJ010000126.1:0-10460 GCA_045805365.1 Thermoleophilaceae bacterium | reverse complement strand
GAGGAAGCGCAGGCCGGCCTTGAGCGGCGAGTAGCCGAGGATGTCCTGCAGGTACAGCGAGAGGTAGAAGAACATCGCGAACATCCCGGCGCCGATCGCGACCGTCCCGAGGGAGACGCCGACGAACGCCGGCCGCCGGAAGAGCGACAGCTCGAGCATCGGCCGCTCCTGGCTGCGCTCGATCGCGACGAAGACGGCGAACAGGACCGCGGCGCCGGCGAGCGAGGCCACGATCACGGTGCTCGACCAGCCCTCCGCATTCCCGCGCAGGAGCCCGAAGATGAGCAGGAACAGCGCGGCGGACGAGGTGACGAGCCCGCCGAAGTCGATGCCGCGCGAGTCGGGGTCGTGGTACTCGCGCATCCGCAGGAGCGCGAGCGCGAGCGCTATCGCCCCCACCGGCACGTTGACGAAGAAGATCCACTGCCAGCCGAGACCCTCGGTCAGGGCGCCGCCGATCAGCGGTCCCACCGCCACGGCCGCGCCGACCGTGGAGCCCCAGGCCGCGATCGCCGTCCCGAACTCGCGGCCGCGGAACTCCTGGGCGATCAGGGCAAGCGAGGTCGCGAACATCGCGGCGCCGCCGATCCCCTGGAGGCCGCGAGCGAGGTTGAGGAAGGTCGACGAGGTGGAGAGGCCGCAGAGGAGCGAGGCGACCGTGAAGACGAGGACGCCCAGCTCGAAGACCCGGCGGCGGCCAAGACGGTCGGCCAGCGAGCCGGCCGTGAGCATCAGCGCCGAGAGCATCAGCGCGTAGGCGTCGACGACCCACTGCAGGCTCGTGAGGCTGGCGCCGAGGTCGCGCTGGATGCTGGGCAGCGCGACGTTGACGATCGTCACGTCCACGAGCAGCATGAACGTGGCGACGCAGACCCCTATCAGCGTCCACCACTTTCTCTCCATGGCCCTCGACTTTAGAGACCGTGGTGCGGCCACCGCGGCCGCTCGCCCCGCTTGAAGGCCGAGGCGCCGATCGTGTGCAGGCGCCCGGTGAGTTCCAGACCTCGCGCCGCCAGCTCTCCCAGTCGGGCGGCTCGGACAGCTCGGCCGCGTCGGCCAGGTCCCAGCCGGCCGAGAAGGTGGTCTCCCCGGCCCCGGTGATCACCAGCACGAACGCCGAGTCGTCGTCGCGGAAGTGCTGCTGACGACGTGCTCGTCCCTGGCGAAGGGTGCCCCGAAGGGGTCACCCTGAGCGCGTAGGTGACGGTCTCGTAGTCCAAGGTGTCTCCAGTTCGGGAGCGGGTACGCGAAGCACATCACGGAGCCGAACGACGCGACCGGGTTCCTGCCGCGCCGGCGCAGCCTCAAGTCGCTGCGCGAGGCCGCCGCCGGCTGCCGCGGCTGCCACCTCTGGAGGGGTGCGAACCAGACCGTCTTCGGCGAGGGCCTGAAGCGGGCGACGGTGATGTTCGTCGGCGAGCAGCCGGGCGACCGCGAGGACCGCGCCGGTCGGCCCTTCGTCGGACCCGCCGGTCGCGAGCTCGACAAGGCGCTCGAGGCGGTCGGGATCGCCCGCGACGACGTCTACATCACCAATGTGGTCAAGCACTTCAAGTTCGAGGAGCGCGGCCGGCGGCGCATCCACCAGACCCCCAAGCGCTTCGAGATCGACGCTTGCAAGCCGTGGCTCGAGGAGGAGCTGAAGCTCGTCGGGCCGGAGGTGCTGGTCCTGCTCGGCGCAACCGCCGCCAAGGCCCTGCTCGGCTCCTCGTTCCGCCTCACGAGGCACCGCGGCGAGATGCTCGACTCCGACCTCGCGCCGCTCGTGACCGCAACCGTCCACCCGTCGGCGATCCTGCGGGCGCCCGATGACGAGTCGCGCCAGGCCGAGCGGCGCGCCTTCACTGAGGACCTGGGCGTGGTGGCTCGGTCTCTAGCCCGCGCGTAGCGCGCGCGACCGCTCGGCCACGGGCTGGAGGAAGTCCGGCAGGGGGCGCACTAGGCCGCGGCCGGTCTCGCGCTCCCAGATCTGCTCGAGTTGGGCGAGGTGCTCGTCCATCACCTGGTCGATCCGCTCGAAGTCGGCGGCGCGGATGGCGCCCAGGGTCCGCTCGTGGATGTCGATTACCCAGTCCGGGACGAGCGGCGCGTGGACGGCCATGTCGCGCGCGATCTCGAGCCGCTTGAAGAGGTGGCGCATGAGCTGGACCACGGTCGTGTTGCGGCTGGCCCGCGCCATCGCCAGGTGGAACTTGAGGTCGAGCTGGAGGAACAGGTCCTCGTGCTTCAGGAAGTCTCCGGCGCCCGCCAGCTCGCGCTGGCGCTCGATCGTCGCCTGCATCGCCGCGAAGTCCTCCTCGCCGGCGTGCACGGCGGCGAGCTGGGCGACGCGCGGCTCGAGCAGCCGGCGCGCCTCGAGCACGCCGGCGACCTCGCCCACGCGGATGTCGGTGGTGGTGCGGAGCAGCTCGCGCGGCACGAGCTCGCTGGCCACGAAGGTGCCACCGCTCTGGCCCCGGCGGACCTCGAGCACGCCGGCCTCGGCGAGCACCTTGACCGCCTCGCGGAGCGTCGGCCGGCTGATGCGCATCAGGGCAGCGAGCTCCCGCTCGGAGGGCAGCCGGTCGCCGACGACCAGATCGCCGGACTTGACCCTCTCGGCGATCTGCTCGACCGCCTCCTCGAAGGTGCGACGCGTCGCGACGGGCTCGAACGAGCTCTCCAAACCGGCCCGAGTATAGGTCGGGGCCGGCGGGGCGGCAGTCGGGTTCATGCCCTTGCGCGCGCGGCCTCGACGCGCTCGAGCGCGTGCCGCTCGGCGACCTCGACCGGCGTCAGGTCCTCCTGCTCCGCCTCGGCGATCGCCTGGTCGAGGCGATCCATCGCCCGCTCGATACGCCGCCGCTCGCGCTCGCCGTCGTCGCCGTACCACTCGCTCGAGACGTGGATCAGGCCGCCGCAGTTGGCCAGGAAGTCGGGTACGTAGAGGATTCCCCTGCGGTTGAGATGGCGGGCCGCCTCGCGGCCGGTCAGCGGGTTGTTGGCGGCGCCGGCGACGACGTTGCAGTCGAGCGAGCGCGCGATCGCCTCGTCGATGATGCCGCCGGCGGCGCAGGGCGCGAGCACGTCGAGCTCGGCGGACAGGAGGGCCTCGGCCGACGGCGCCACGACGCCGCCGTGCTCGTCCGCGAACCGCTCGGCCCGCTCGGACTGGAGGTCGCAGGCGACGACCTCGGCGCCGGCGTCGGCGAGCTTGCCCGCCAGCACCGAGCCCACCTTGCCGAGGCCGATCACACCGATGCGGCGGCCATCCAGGTCATCGGAGCCGGTCGCGGCGACGAGGCCGCGGCGGGTCGCCTCGAAGACCGTCTCGGCGGTCACGGGCGAGGGGTCGCCGCCTCCTCCGTTCTCCACCGAGCGGCCGACGACGTAGTGCGTGTGCCGGGCCATGAGGTCCATGTCGCCCGTGCTCGTGCCGATGTCCTCGGCGGTGATGTAGTCGCCCCGGAGGTCGTCGATCGCGTGGGCGGCGGCGATCAGCCGCGCCTCGCGCCGCTCGTCGTCGCCGTCGTCGAGCATCACCGCCTTGCCGCCACCGAGATCGAGCCCGGCGGCCGACGCCTTGAGCGTCATCGTCCGCGCGAGCGCCATGACGTCGTCGAGCGCCTCGCGCAGGCCGCCCGGATAGCGCCGCAGCCGCATGCCGCCGAGTGACGGGCCGAGCACGGTCGAGTGGACCGCGACGATCAGCCGGAGGCCGCTGTCCCGGTCCTGGTGGATCGCGATCCGCTCGTGATCGTCATCCGCCAGGAGGGGGATGCTTGGCTGGGCACCGGCCCGGGTAGTAATGGTCATCAACCTTGACCTTATACCCCGCACCTTTCTTATTCAAGCCACACGCCCGGATGGCAAGCTGCGTAGATTCCGTTGCCCACTACTGGTAAGGTGAGTTTCCCAATGGTCGAGCGGAGGAGAGCTGCGTGACCATCACCGCGCCCCGCCGCAGGCAGCCGGACGTGCCCCGCCGAGGCGAGCGCTTCCGCCGCGGCGACCGCGGCGATCAGCGCCGCGAGATCTCGCTGGACGACAAGTACCTGCTCGAGGAGGGCCGCATCCTCCTGACCGGGGTCCAGGCGCTGGTCCGGCTGCCGCTCGACCAGCACCGCGCCGACCGCCGCCGCGGGCTTCACACCGGCACGATGGTCTCCGGCTATCAGGGCTCGCCGCTGGGCGGCCTCGACAAGGAGCTCCAGCGCAACGCCGGGATCTGCGCCGACCACCACCTCTTCCACGTCCCGGGGCTGAACGAGGAGCTCGGCGCCACCTCCGCCTGGGGGAGCCAGCTCGCCGCCCAGCTGCCGGGCGCCAGGTACGACGGCGCGATAGGCATCTGGTATGGCAAGGCGCCCGGCATCGACCGCGCCACCGACGCCCTGCGCCACGGCAACTACGTCGGCGTCTCCCGCAGCGGTGGCGGGCTCGCCGTGGTCGGCGACGACCCGAGCTGCAAGTCGTCCACGATCCCGAGCGCCTCGGAGTCGCTCTTCCAGAGCCTGCACATGCCGGTCTTCTTCCCGGGCGACGTGCAGGACGTGCTCGACCTGGGCCTGCATGCGCTGGGCTGCTCGCGCGCCTCCGGACTCTGGTCGGGCTTCAAGATCGTCACCAACGTCGCCGACGCCGTCGGTACGGCCGCGGTCGCCCCGGAGCGCGTCGAGGTGCGGCTGCCCGAGTCCGGCTACGAGCACGTGCCCAACGGCAACCTGCTCGCGCCGGCCTCGCTGGAGATGGAGCGCAGCATGCTCGGGCCGCGCACCGGGCTCGCGCTCGCGTACGCGCGCGAGAACGGGGTCAACCGGATCGAGGGCGCCCGCGACGCCTGGCTCGGGATCGTCTGCGCGGGCAAGAGCTACTTCGACCTCCGCCAGGCGCTGCGCGACATCGGCCTCGGCGACGAGCGCGCCCTGGAGCGGGCGGGCATCAGGATCCTCAAGCTCGGCATGCTCTGGCCGCTCGAGCCGGAGATCGTCGGCGAGCTGGCCCGCGGCGTCGAGGAGATCGTGGTCGTCGAGGAGAAGCGCGCCTTCCTCGAGCCGCTCGTCAAGGAGGCGCTCTACGGGACGCCGCACGCGCCGCCGGTGCTCGGCAAGGAGCTGCTCCCCGCCACCGGCGACCTCGACGCCGACCTGATCGCGCGGGCCGTCGGGAGCCGGATCTCGCAGCGCGCGCACATCGACTCGGTGGAGGCCCGCCTACGGGCGCTGGACGAGATCGCGCACAGGAACACGGCCCTGCCGATGGCGATCCGCACGCCGTTCTTCTGCTCCGGCTGCCCCCACAACACCTCGATCAAGGCGCCCGACGGGACCCTCGTCGGCGCCGGCATCGGCTGCCACACCATGGTGCTGCTCAACCCCGAGGGCAAGGGCGAGATCACCGGGATCACGCAGATGGGCGGCGAGGGCGCCCAATGGATCGGCATGGAGCCGTTCACCGACGACGCCCACCTCGTCCAGAACCTGGGCGACGGCACCTTCGCCCACTCGGGCTCGCTGGCGATCCGGGCGGCGGTCGCCGCGGACGCCAACATCACCTACAAGCTGCTCTACAACGGCCACGTCGCGATGACCGGCGGCCAGCCCGTGGAGGGCGGCCTGTCGGTCCCCGACCTGACACGCCTGCTCGAGCTCGAGGGCGTCAAGCGGATCGTCGTCACGACGGAGGAGCCGAAGCGCTACAAGGGCGTACAGCTCGCGCCGATCGCGGAGCTGCGCGACCGCAAGGAGCTGCTCGATGCGCAGGAGGAGCTCGCCGCGGTCGAGGGCGTGACGGTCCTCATCCACGATCAGGAGTGCGCCGCCGAGCTGCGCCGGATGCGCAAGCGCGGCAAGGCCGCCGAGCCGGCGGAGCGGGTCTGGATCAACGAGCGGGTCTGCGAGGGCTGCGGCGATTGCGGCGCCAAGTCGAGCTGCCTGTCGGTCCTCCCCGTCGAGACGGAGTTCGGGCGGAAGACGCAGATCCACCAGGCCTCCTGCAACAAGGACTTCTCCTGCCTGGAGGGCGACTGCCCGTCGTTCGTGACGGTCGTGCCGGGCGAGAAGGCGAGGCGCGAGGCGCCGGAGCTGCCCGTGTGGATGCCCGAGCCGGAGCGCGTGGTTCCGGACAGCGGCTTCAACGTGCGGATGATGGGCATCGGCGGCACGGGCGTGGTGACCGTCAACCAGGTCCTCGGCATGGCGGCCCTGATCGACGGCATGCACGTTGCGGGCCTCGACCAGACCGGGCTCAGCCAGAAGGGCGGCCCCGTCATCTCCGACCTCCACATCTCGCGCGATCCCCTGGCGGCGGCCAGCAAGGCGCCGGCGGGCAGCGTCGACCTCTACCTCGGCTTCGACCTGCTCGGCGCCTCGAGCCCCAAGAACCTCGAGACGGCGGGCCCGGAGCGGACGGTCGCGGTCGTCTCCACCCACGCGGTGCCGACCGGCCGGATGGTGGTCGACACCGAGGAGCGCTTCCCCGAGCTGCACGGCCAGCTCGACGAGATCGACAAGGTCAGCCGCCGGGACCTCAACGTCTACGTCGACGCCCAGGAGCTCTCCGAGCGCCTCTTCGGCGATCACATGCCCGCAAACACGATCGTCCTCGGCGCGGCCTACCAACGCGGCGCCCTTCCGATCTCCGCCGAGGCGATGGAGCAGGCGATCCGGCTGAACGGCGCCGCCGTCGAGAAGAACCTCGCGGCATTCGCCTGGGGCCGCGCGCTCGTGGCGGCGCCGGACGATATCGAGCGCCTGACGCGCCCCACCGAGCCCGAGCCCGACCGGCCCGAGCCGTCCGAGCGCGAGCACGAGCTGATCGACTCCGTGGCGCCCGAGGACGGCGAGCTGCGCCGGCTGCTCGAGCTGCGGGTCCCGGAGCTCGTGGCCTACCAGGACTTGGCGTACGCGGAGCGCTACGTCGGCTTCCTCCGCCCGATCGAAGATCCCGAGCTGGCGGCGGCGGTGGCGCGCAACCTCTTCAAGCTGATGGCCTACAAGGACGAGTACGAGGTCGCCCGCCTGCACCTCGACACGGCCGAGCGGGCCCGCGTCCGGCGCGAGTTCGGCGAGGACGTGAAGATCGCCTTCAACCTCCACCCGCCGCTGTTCCGGGCCCTCGGCCTCAAGCGCAAGCTCAAGCTCGGCGGCTGGTTCGTCCCGGCGTTCCGGCTGATGCGGGCGATGCGCCGCCTGCGCGGCAGGTGGATCGACCCCTTCGGCCACACCGAGGTGCGGCGTCTCGAGCGCGAGCTGATCGGCGAGTACGAGAGCCTCGTCGAGGAAGGGCTCGAGCGGCTGGGCGACGAGAATCGCGACCGCGTCCTGGAGCTGCTCGAGCTGCCCGACGTGATCCGCGGCTACGAGGAGATCAAGCTCCGCAACGTCGCGCTCTTCCGCAAGCGCGCGCAGACGCTCCTGAAGACGATTCGCTAGGCGCCCAACGGGGCATCCCTAGAGTCGGCTCACGATGGAGCAGCGGACTCTCGACACATTCGCGCTCGGCGGCGACCTCGAGGTGAAACGCCTCGGCTTCGGCGCCATGCGGATCACCGGCGACGGGATCTGGGGGCCGCCCGACGATCCGGAAGAGGCCAAGCGGCTGCTGCGCCGGGTGGTCGAGCGCGGCGTGAACCTGATCGACACGGCGGACTCGTACGGCCCCGAGGTCTCGGAGGAGCTGATCGCGGAGGCGCTCCATCCCTACCCGGACGACCTCGTGATCGCCACCAAGGCGGGCCTGCGGCGAACCGGCCCGGGCGAGTGGCCGCGCGACGCCCGGCCCGAGCGGATCAAGGACTGCTGCGAGGGCAGCCTGCGGCGGCTGCGGCTCGACCGGATCGACGTCTACCAGCTTCACGCGCCCGACCCGAACGTCCCGATCGAGGAGTCGCTGGGCGCGATGCGCGAGCTCCAGGAGCAGGGCAAGGTGCGCCACATCGGCGTCTCCAACGTCTCCCCGGAGGACCTCGAGCGTGCGCGCGCCGTCGTCGACGTCGTCTCCGCTCAGTGCCGCTTCAGCCTTACCGACCGGGCGCAGGAGCCGGTCCTCGATGCCTGCGAGCAGGCCGGCCTCGCCTTCATCCCCTGGTTCCCGCTCGCCACCGGCGACCTCGCCAAGCCCGGCGGGCCCGTTGACGAGATCGCACGAGCACACGACGCCACACCGGCCCAGGTCGCGCTCGCCTGGCTGCTCCAGCGCTCGCCGGTGATGCTGCCGATCCCGGGCACGTCCTCGATCGAGCACTTCGAGGAGAACCTCGGCGCGGCCGAGCTTCGATTGTCGGACGAGGAGATGGCTAGCCTCGGAGCCGCGGCATGAATCCGAGCAGTCTCGACCACGTCGCCCTCTGGGTCACCGACCCGGATCCGCTCGCCGACTTCGTCTGCGAGCACCTCGGCATGCACGTGATCGAGAAGACCGACCAGTTCACGCTCGTGGGCGTGGACGCCAAGCTGGGCAAGCTGACGCTGTTCGCGGCCGAGGGCCCGCGGGAGCGCGGCGCGCTCGAGCGTGTGGTCCTGCGGGTGCGCGACCTGGATGCCGCGGTCCGGGACGTGCCCGGCGCTCGCCGTGAGGACGGGCTCGTGGTGGTGGATGCGCCGGAGGGCCTTCAGCTGGCGCTCGTCGAGCGTGCCGGCGGCGTCGACTATGACCTCGACCACGTCGTCCTGCGGGTGGCCGACCCCGGGCGGAGCGCGGCCACGCTGGGCGAGCTCGGCTTCGAGCGCCGCAACGGCGCCCTGGCGATCGCCGACCGCGAGCTCCGGCTCGAGCCGGGCGGCTCGCCCGAGGGCGAGCGGCCGCTCCTGAACCACCTGGCGATGCTCGTCGACTCGGCCGAGGCCAGCCGCGCCGAGGCCGAGCGGCGCGGCCTCGAGATCGCCGACTGGAAGGACGCAGCCAACACCCTGGCGGTGTTCGTCTGGGGTCCGGACCGCATCAAGCTCGAGTACGTAGAGCACAAGCCGGGCTTCTCCCTAACCTGACCGCCCGTGGCGGATCTCGTGGTGGCTGGCGCCGGCATGGCCGGTCTCGTGGCGGCCGCTCGGGCGCGTGAGCTCGGCGCCGAGCCCGTCGTGCTGGAGAAGCTCGAGCGCTCCGGCGGCTCGCTGCGCCTGTCGAGCGGCGTCATCTGGCGCCACCGCGAGTTCGAGCGCTTCCGGGAGGACTGCCCGGGCGGCGACGAGCGGCTACAGCGGCTGGTCTTCGAGCGCACCGACGACGGCCTGCGCTGGCTCGAGTCGCTCGGCGCCCCGGTCCAGGAGCGCGAGACCGGGAATCCGCTGACGACCGGCCTGCGCTTCTCTGCTGGCGCGTTGGCGGCCGCGCTGTACGAGGCGGCGGGCGAGGTCCGCTTCCAGACGCCGCTGCGCAAGCCGCCCGCCAACGGCACCCCGCTCGTGCTCGCCACCGGAGGCTTCCAGGCGAACCGCGACCTGCTGCGCCGCCACGTGACCATCAACGCCGACGAGCTGCTGCTCCGCGCCGCGCCCGGGAGCAGCGGCGACGGCCTGCGGATCGGGCTCGCCGCCGGCGGCACGACGAGTGACGGCATGGGTGACTTCTACGGCCGCAACATGCCGGCGCCGCCCGCGCGGGTGGGGGAGCATGACTTCGTGCGCCTCGGGCAGCTCTACGCGCGCCACGCGGAGGTGACCTCCGTCGAGGGCGAGCGCTACGAGGCGCGCAACTGGTCGGAGGTCGACGTGGTCCAGTGGACGGCGCAGCAGCCGGGCGCGCGCGCCTGGTTCCGCGTGTCCGAGGAGAGCCTCGGCGAGCGGGTGCGCGAGCGCACTGTCGGCGACATGGTCGAGGCGGCGGCGTCGGCGGGCGCCCCGGTCCGCCGCGACGACGGCAACGTCGCGGTCGAGACGGTCGCCGGGGTCACGGCGACCCTCGGCGGCCTCAGGGTCGACGAACGGGCCCGGGTCGCGCCGGGGCTCTTCGCGGCGGGTGGGGACGTCGGCGGCATCTCCACAGGCGGCTGGTCGAGCGGCCTCGCCGCCGCGCTGGTGTTCGGGCGGATCGCGGCGGAGTCGGCGCTGGGGATCTGAGTGGATCACGCCTTCGGCAGCGACTTCACGGTCGGGATCGAGGAGGAGCTCTTCCTCGTCGAGCCGCCGGAGCTCGAGCTGGTCCAGACCGCCGGCCAGGTGCTCGCGGCCATGGACCACGCCAGCTCCTGGCAGGCCGCCCACGAGGCCTTCGCGTGCGAGCTGGAGCTGCGCTCGCCGCCGGTCGAGACGCCCGGCGAGGCCGTGGCAGCCCTCGAGGCGGCGCGCACCGCGGCCCGCGAGGCGGGTGCGACCACGATGGGGGCGGGGCTGCACCCGACGTCCGCCTTCGGCGACGTCGAGCTCGTGCGCTCCGAGCGCTACGCGCGTGTCGAGGCCTCGATGCGCGGCCTGATCCAGCGCGCCCCGGAGTGCGCCCTGCACGTCCACGTGGGACTGCCCGACCCCGAGACGGCGATCCGGGTG
>JBJMLJ010000125.1:0-3490 GCA_045805365.1 Thermoleophilaceae bacterium | reverse complement strand
TCGAGGACGCGGCGGGCGCCCGTCGGCTCCTGGAGGCGAAGGACTGGCAGCTCGACGAGCTGGACAGCCTGCGGCGGGCGGCGACGCCGAAGGCCTTCCTCGACGAGCTCGACCGGCAGCTCGAGGGGCGGTTCGGGGCGCCCTGGCGCAGGCGGGCGGCGATTCTGAGCGGCTCGGACCTCGATCATCCGCGTGCCTACCGCGCGGCACACCAGGCGCTTCAAGAGCTCAAGGCGCTGTCCGGAGGAGGGCTCGACCATCGCCGCGTCCACGACGTGCTCGCCGAGCTGCAGGTCCGGGTCGGGGAGGACCCGCAGCCCGACCGCGTCCAGGTGGCGACGCCCGAGGCGGTGCGGGCGCGCCGCTTCGAGGCCGTTCTCTTGTGCGGGCTCCAGGAGGGCGAGTTCCCGCGCGGCGCCTCGCCCGAGCCCTTCCTGCCCGACGCCGACCGGCGCGAGATCGCCGAGGCCAGCGGGCTCGTGTTGCCCTTCCGGGAGGACCAGCTCGACCGCGAGCGCTACCTCTTCTACGTCTGCGCTTCGCGCGCCCAGCGGCTCCTGGTCCTCAGCTCCCGCTACTGCGACGAGGAGGGCGACCCGGAGCCGGAGTCCTTCTTCCTCGACGACGTGAGGGCGCTCCTCGACGAGCCGCCCGTGCGGGCGCGATCGCTGTCCGACGTCACCTGGTCGCCGGACGATGCGCCGACGCCGGAGGAGTACGAGCGGGCGCTGGCGCTGCGTGGGCCGCGCGTCGAGCCGCCCGCCCCGCGGCCGCTCACCGCCGAGCCCGTGCTGGCCGACCTGGAGGCCCGCGAGGCGGTATCCGCCGGGGCGCTCGAGCGCTTCGCCGACTGCCCGGTCAAATGGCTGGTCGAGGACCTGCTGAAGCCCGTCGCGCTCGAGCCCGACCCCGAGCAGATGGTTCGCGGGAGCTACGCCCACTCCGTCCTCCAGAGCACCTACCAGCGGCTGCGCGAGGAGACGGGTGGCCGCCGGGTCACGCCGGCGAACCTGCCCGCGGCCGAGCGGATAGCGCTGGAGGAGCTCCGCAACCGCCGGTCGGAGTTCAAGCTGTCGCCCAACCAGACCCGCGTCCGGGCGGCGGTGAGGCGGCTCGAGTTCGACGTCCTCCGCTACCTCCGCCACGAGGCCGCCCGCGACGGCTGCTTCGAGCCCGAGCACCTGGAGCTCGAGTTCGGGCCCGTCGCGATCGACGGCGTCAACGTTCGCGGCCGCATCGACCGCGTCGACGTCCACGACGGCCACGCCCTCGTGCGCGACTACAAGAGCGGCAGGTCGGTCGACTCCTACAAGGCGGCCAGCTGGGAGGACAAGAACCGCTTCCAGGCGGCGCTCTACATGCTCGCCGTCGAGGAGATGCTGCACCTCCAGCCCGCCGGCGGCGTCTACGACCCGCTGGGCGGCGAGGACCGCCGCGCCCGCGGGCTTCTCACCTCGGAGCTCGCGGCGGATCTCGGCTCAGACTTCGTGTCGAACGACGTCGTCGACCCCCAGGCCTTCGCCGAGCGGCTGGAGTGGGCCCGGGAGCGCATCGCCGACACGGCGGAGCGCATGCGCGGCGGGCGCCTCTGCGCCAACCCCGACAGCTGCGCGTGGAACGGCGGCTGCGCGTACCCCTCGATCTGCCGCACGGAGTCGTGACGGACTTCACCGCCGAGCAGCTCGCAACGATCGGCCGCCGCGACGGCTCGCTCCTCGTGCGGGCGGGCGCCGGGACGGGCAAGACCTCGGTGCTGGTCGAGCGCTTCGTCCAGGCGGTGATCGAGGACGCGGCGGCGGTCGACTCGATCCTCGCGATCACGTTCACCGAGAAGGCGGCCGCGGAGATGAAGACCCGGGTGCGCCGGCGCTTCGCCGACCTCGGTCGGCGCGACGACGCCCGCGCGGCGGAGGGCGCCTGGATCTCGACGATCCACGGGTTCTGCTCGCGGGTGCTGCGCGCCCACGCCCTGACCGCGGGCATCGACCCGGACTACAAGGTGCTCGACGAGCTCGAGAGCGAGAGGCTCGGCCTCGACGCCTTCGACCGCGCCCTCGAGGCGTTCCTGCCCGAGGGCGCCGAGCCGCGCCGGCTCGAGATGGTGGCGGCCTACACCCCCGACCGGCTGCGCGAGATGGTGCGCACGGCCTGGTCGCACCTGCGCAGCCGGGGGCAGCGGCGACCCACGCTCGAGCCCGTCGAGCCTCCCAGCGCCGCGGGCGAGCGGGAGCGGCTGGCCGAGGCGGCGGCGGTCGCCCTGCGCGAGCTCGGGAGCTGCGGCGGCGGGCGGCGGGTGAGCGAGGCGATGGAGCGACTGGAGCGCTGCGGCGGGCTGCTCGAGGGGCTCGAGTCCGGCGAGCTGGCCGAGCCGGCGCAGCTGGACAAGCTCGCCGTGAGCCGCGGGGCGGGCGCGCTCGAGTCCGACGCCTGCGACGCCTACCGCGAGGCGCTGGCCACCTATGCGCGGCTCTGCGCCGACCACCGCCAATACCTCGACCGCGAGCTGCTGCGCGAGCTGCTCGACCTGTACGGCCAGGAGCTCGGGCGGCTGAAGCGCGCCCGCTCGGGGCTCGACTTCGAGGACCTCGAGCTGATGGCGCGGGACCTCCTCGCGGACCACCCCGGTCTGCGTGAGCAGTACGCGGGCCGCTTCAGCCACGTGCTCGTGGACGAGTTCCAGGACACGAATCCCCTGCAAAATGAGTTGTTTGATTTGCTCTGCGCAGAATCCATGTCGGGGGCTTCGCCGGATGGCGAAGGCCCCGCTCGCCCAAGGTTGTTCCTTGTCGGGGACGAGAACCAGTCGATCTACGGCTTCCGCAACGCCGACGTCGAGGTCTTCCGCGAGCACCATCGGGGCGCCGCCGAGCGCCGCCGCGCCGAGAGCCTCACGACCAACTTCCGCGCCGGCGGCCGGGTGCTCGACGCGATCGACATGGCCTTCGCCTCGGTCTGGCAGGAGTTCGAGCCGCTGCGCCCGGGGCCGGACGCCTGGAAGGAGCCGGGCGAGGTGGAGCTGCTCGTCACGGACAAGGGCCGCGATGCCTGGAAGCCGCTGCTCGAGCGCGACGAGGACCTGTTCGGTCCCGGCCTCGGGTCGACGCCGCCCTGGCGCGCCGCGGAAGCCCGGCTGCTCGCCCGCCGCATCTCCGGGCTCCATGACGAGTTCGCCTGGGGTGAGATCGTCCTGCTGCTTCGCGCCACCACCCACATGCAGTTCTACGAGCGCGCACTCGAGGAGCGGGGGGTGCCGACCCACGTGGTCGGCGGCCGCGGCTACTGGTCGCAGCAGCAGGTGGCGGACCTGCGCCACTGGCTGGCCGCCCTCGCGAACCCGCTGGACGAGCTCGCCGTCTACTCGGTGCTCGCCTCCCCGCTGGTCGGCTGCTCGCTCGACACGCTCGCCCTGCTCGGGATCGAGTCCAGGCGCAGCCGGAAGGGCGTCTGGTGGACCCTCGAGGAGGGCGCGTCGAACGGCCTGCTCGACTCC
>JBJMLJ010000124.1:0-8571 GCA_045805365.1 Thermoleophilaceae bacterium | reverse complement strand
GCCGGCGTTGAGGTAGAGCGCCCGCGCCGGCTTGTTGTCGAGCGAGGTGTCGAGGGCGATCGCCGGCAGGCCGAGCTGGCGGGCCCGGAGCTCGGCCTCCCCCAGCAGCGACCGGGCCGCGCCGCGTCGACGGAGGGGCTCATCCACCGCCAGGGCATCGACGTAGTAGGCCGAGTCGGGCGGGTTCGGCACCGCCCGCGCACCCGTCCAGTAGAGCCACATCGCGCCCGGCCAGCGCCAGGGCGGGATCGTCCGGAGCGCCAGCCGCAGGAAGGCCCCCGCCCGGCCCACGGTCTCCTCGACGGGAAACCCGGCGAGCGCGCCGGCAACGGAGCCGTCCAGCTCCGCCACGGTGACCACCTCCCGGCTGGCGTTGTTGCCCGAGGTCTCGAACGCGCGGCCGAGCATTCGTATCGCGCGCTCGCGCCCGCCCGAGAAGCGGTCGTACATCGCAGCGGCGCTCTCGTAGAGGAGCAGGGCGACGGGCTCCGCGTCGGACTCGCGGGCCGCGCGTACGGCCGGCTCAGACAAGTCCCATGCCGGCGAGCGTCGCGCGCAGGCCGTCTTCGAGCGGAGTCGGCTCCCAGCCGAGGTCCCGGATCGCCTTGCCCGACTCCGGCTGCGCGTTCCAGAGGAAGAAGAAGAGCTGCCCGCGCGGAAGGAGCGGCGGTTTGCGGATGATCCGCGAGAGGGCCTCGCCCGCGCCGGCCATGCCGCGCGCCAGCGCCTCCGGCAGCACGGGAGGCACGCGGCCGCGCCCGGCCACGCGGACCACCGCCTCGGCCAGCTCGCGGAGGCTGACGTGGCCGTCGCAGAGGATGTAGCGCTCGCCCGGCCGTCCCTTCTCAGCGGCGAGAAGCTGGCCGCGGCCGATGCCCCCGGTGAAGACGACCCCGCAGCCGCCCGGCGGCAGCGCGGGCGTCTGGATCCTGCTGCCCTTGACGACCGGCTCGAACAGCGATCGCTCGAACGAGGCGCTGCCGCTCGGCCCGGGCCCGTAGACGGCCGCGGGATTGACGATCACGAGCTCGATTCCCGTTTCCCCTGCGGCCGCAAGGGCCAGCTCCTCGGCGCGCTGCTTCGAGCGCTCGTAGGCCGTGCCCTTCGGGTAGTCGGCCACCTTCGACTCGTCGAAGCGGGCCCCGCGGTCGGCGTGGAAGACGTCGATCGTGCTCGTGTGGACCACCCGCCTGGCGCCCGCCTCCGCGGCGGCGCGCACCACCGCCTCGCTGCCGCGGGCGTTCACCCGGTCGAAGGCCTCCTCGTCGGTCAGCCACTGCTCGGGGAGCCCCATGGCGTTGAAGACGAGCTCGCAGCCGTCCATCGCGCGACGGAGCGACGCCGGGTCGGTGACGTCGCCCTCGACCGGCTCGGCGCCGTCCGGCAGGGAAGCGCGCGAGGGGTCGCGGACGAGCGCCCGGACGCTGTCGCCGCGCTCCAGCAGCGCCGAGACGACCGTATGACCCACCTTCCCGGTGGCACCGGTGACCAGGGCCTCCATGGGGGCGGAATGCTACGGACCGGCGAGTGGAATAATCCGCCCATGGCACGGACGCAGGGCAGGGTGCCGGCTGCCACTCGTAGGCAGCAGCTGTCGCGGCGGCAGGCGCAGCTGGTCGGGCTGGTCGGTTTCGTCGGCGCGGCGGCGCTGCCGGTGATCCTCTGGCACCGGGCGTTCTCGCTGATCGCGAGCGACTTCCGCCTCGAGACCGAATACCTCGTCACCGGCTGGACCGGCTACGGCCTGATCGGCCTCGGCCTGCTCTTCATGATCCCCGTGGTGGCGTCGATCGGCCGGCGGCCCGACTCGCGCTTGTATCCGCGCAGCCGCAACGCGTACGCGGCCTGGGGCATATGTCTCTACCTGCTCGGGATCATCCTGGCGAGCCAGGTGGCCGAGGTCGCCCGCGTGCACCCCGTTCCCTGAATCGTCGTGCGGTGCTCGCCGGGCCAGCGCCGCGGCTGCGCTCGTCGTGGCCACTCGTACACTGGCGGGCACCGATGGGCCGCTTCGAGGACCCCCAGGACCCGCTCTTCCAGGCGCTGAACTCGTCGATCGCGTTCGACTTCCGGCTGGCGCCGTTCGACCTGGAGCAATCCGTCGCGCACGCGAGGATGCTGGCCCGCGCGGGAATCATCGGCGAGGACGACCTCGCCGAGATCGAGCGCGGCCTCGAGCAGGTCCGCCGGGAGATCGAGGAGGACGGCTTCGAGGTCATGGCCGAGGATGAGGACGTCCACATGGCGATCGAGCGGCGGCTGACCGAGATCGTCGGCCCGGTCGGCGGCAAGCTGCACACGGCGCGCTCGCGCAACGACCAGGTGGCCACCGACGTGGCCATGCTGGTCCGTGCGCACAGCATCGACGCGGGGGAGCTGCTCGGCGAGCTGATGTCGGCGCTCGTCGATGCGGCCGAGCGACACGTCGACTGGCCGATGCCCGGTTACACGCACCTCCAGCGCGCCCAGCCGGTCTACCTCTCGCACCACCTGCTCGCCTACTTCTGGAAGTTCCGCCGCGACCTCCAGCGCTTCTACTTCTGCATCACCGCTACCGACGACCTGCCCCTCGGCAGTGGCGCCCTGGCGGGCGTCAACTTCAGCACCGAGCGCCAGTTCGTGGCCGAGGAGCTCGGCTTCGGCGGCGTCAGCGAGAACTCGCTCGACGCTGTCTCGAACCGCGACTTCGTACTCGACTACCTGGCCGCCGCCGCCACCTGCGCCACCCACCTGTCCCAGCTCGGCGCGGAGATCGTCCTCTGGTCGAGCGAGGAGTTCGGCTTCTGCGAGGTGGCCGACTCGTTCGCCTCGGGCTCCAGCCTCATGCCGCAGAAGAAGAACCCCGACGCGGCCGAGCTGCTGCGCGCCAAGGCTCCGCGCCTCGCCGGCCACCTGACGACCCTGCACGGCGTGCTCCACGGCCTTCCGCTGACCTACAACAAGGACCTCCAGGAGGACAAGGAGCCGCTGTTCGACGCGATCGACACGCTCGAGCTCTGCCTCAGCGTGGCGGTGGCGATGCTGCGCGGGCTCGAGTTCAAGCGCGAGCGGCTGGCCGAGGCCGCCTCGGACCAGTTCATCGCCGCCACCGACGTCGCCGACCTGCTGGTCAAGCGAGGCGTCCCGTTCAGGGAGGCCCACGGCATCGTCGGCGGCATCGTCCGAGCGGCCGTGGACCGGGGCAAGCAGCTGTCGGAGCTGAGCGAGGACGAGCTGCGCGAGCTGGCCCCCCAGCTGGACGGGGAGTACTACGAGCTGTTGTCGCAGGGCGCCTGGCTCGAGTCGAAGGTCTCGGAGGGCGGCACCGCGCTCGCCCGGGTCAAGGATCAGCTTGCGCAGGCGCGCGCGGCGCTCGACGAAGACGCCGGGTGACGGTCGGCGCCGACTTCTACGCCCGCTCGGTCCACGACGTCGCCCATGACCTCGTGGGCTGCGTCGTCCGCCATGGCGAGACGGCCGGGCGGGTCGTGGAGGTGGAGAGCTACCACCAGTCGGAGCCGGCCTGCCACGCCTTCGTGGGCGTCACGCCGCGCACGCGCGTGCTGTTCGGCGCGCCCGGAACGGCCTACGTGTACCGCTCCTACGGCATCCATGCGTGCCTGAACGCGGTGGCGGAGCCCGAGGGGGTGGCGGCCGCCGTCCTGATCCGCGCGCTCGAGCCCATCGAGGGCGTCGAGGAGATGCGGGCCCACCGCGGAGTCGCCCGCGACGATCAGCTCTGCTCGGGGCCGGGCAAGCTGACCCAGGCGCTCGGCATCGGCCTCGAGCTGAACGACACCTCGCTGCTCGACGGCCCGATGCGGATCGAGCCTGGGCTGCCCGGCCGACGGGTTGTCCGCGGCGAGCGGATCGGCATCACCAAGGCGGCCGACCTGCCCTGGCGCTTCTGCGATCCGGACAGCGTGCACGTGTCGCGGCCCTGGCCGGCCGCGATGAAGCGCCGCGCCGCCTAACCGCTCGGCGCGCCCACGCCTCCGCCGCCGGGGCCGCCCCCACCGCCGCCCCCCGGGGCCGGAGTGGGTGAGGGCGCCGGCGCCGGGGTAGGCGTTCGCGGCGTCGACGGCGACTTCTGCTTCGGTGCCGCCTGCTTCTTGGGCGCCTTGTCGCTCCCGCCGCCCTGTGAGCCCGTGCCGCCCGTCGACGGCGACGAGGGGCCGGGGGTATAGGGAACGACCGGGGTGGTCGACTCGCCGCTCTTCTTGCCCTTCTCGGCGTCGCGCTGGTCGCGGATCCCGATCCACGAGGTCATGAAGTCATGCCAGATGTCGGCGGGGAAGGTGCCGCCCTCGACGGGGCTGCCGCCGTACTCGGTCTTCATCGGTTGGAGCCGGTCCGCATAGCCCACCCAGACGGCGACCGTCATGTCCTTGTTGAAGCCGACGAACCAGGCGTCGCCGTAGTTCTCGGTGGTGCCGGTCTTGCCGGCGGCGAACTCGCCGATCTGCGCGTGCGTGCCCGTCCCGCCCTGGACCACGCCGGTGAGCAGCTCCTGGGCGGTCTCGCCGACGCTCTCGGGAAAGACCCGTTTCGAGTGCTTCTCGTTGTGGTCGTCGATGCCACTGCCCTTGACGCTGTCGATCGCCACGGGTCCGTGGCCATCCGGTGCGAGCGAGCCGGTCACCCGGACGCCCTTGTTGGCGATGGTGCTGTAGGCGTAGGCCATCTCGAGCGGCGTGACGCCCTCCTTGAGCCCGCCGAGCGTCATCGCGGGGTTCGTCGAGACGGGCGTTCGAATGCCCATCTTCTCCGCGAGGTGGGCGATCCTCCTGGTCCCGATCCGCAGGCCGAGCTCGGCGAAGACGGAGTTGTCCGAGTGGGCCGTGGCGGAGCTGAGTGAGGCGATTCCGGAGTACGAGTTGTCGAAGTTGTGGACGACGAACTTCTCCTTGCCGCCCGAGTGCGGCACGGGGAAGATCTTCGGCTGGGAGGTGAAGGTCGAGGTGGGGCCGTAGCCGCGCTCGAGCGCAGCCACCAGGGTGAACGGCTTGAACGAGGAACCCGGCTGGCGGTGGCCCTCGGTGGCGAGGTTGAACGGGTGCTCGTTGAAGTTCGCCCCGCCGACCATGGCCCGGATCTCGCCGGTCTTGTTGTCGATGGCCACGAGCGATGCGCTGGGGCCGATGCCTCCGAGGTTCGAGGTGATGGCCTGCTGTGCCGCCTGCTGAAGCTCGGGGTCGAGCGTCGTCTTTATCTTCAACCCGCCGCCGAAGACGAGCCCGGGCCGGTAGCGGTCCACCAGCTGCTGGGTGAGCCAGCTGGAGAAATAGGGCTGGTCGGAATCGGGCCGGGGCGGCGTGATCTGGTTCTTGGGTGGCACCGCCGTGCCGACGGCGTTCAGGTAGTCCTGATGGGTCAGCAACCCCTGGTCGTACATGTCCTTGAGGACCTCGTTGCGCCGCCTGGTCGAGGTGCGCGGGTTGTCGGCGGGGTCGTAAAGGCTCGGCGAGGCGATCATCCCGGCGAGGAGGGCGGCCTGCGCCGGCGTCGCGTTTCGCGCCAGGATCTCGTGGTTGTCCTGAGGCTGCTGGTCCTGGGGGAGGCCCGTCTGATCTGTGGTCGGTGCCAGGGTGGACCCGAAGTAGGTCCGCATGGCCGACTCCACCCCGTAGGCGCCGTTGCCGAAGTACACGGTGTTCAGGTACTCGGTGAGGATCTTCGTCTTCGACCACTTGCGCTCGAGGTGGTAGGCGAGCGCCGCCTCGCGCATTTTCTGGAACACCGAGCGGTGGCCCTGCGCCGACAGCGCGTTCTTCACGAACTGCTGGGTGATGGTGGACCCGCCCTGGGCCGCCTTCTGACGGAGCAGGTCCTGCCACGTGGCGCGCGCGATGCCCTTGTAGTCGACGCCCTTGTGCTCGTAGAAGCGCTTGTCCTCGATGGCGATGACCGCGTTCTTGATGTTCGGCGAGATGTCCGACGGACCGAGGAGGATGCGGTTGTTGTTACCGGTCAGCGTCGCGATCGGCTTGTTGTTGGCCGAGAGGAGCGTGGAGTTGCGCGCGTGCCGGTACTCGGCGCGGTTCTCGAGGGCGGGCAGGTCGCTCGCCACCGCCATGAGCATCCCGAACACCGTCGAGACGAGCGCCAGGGTGCCAAGCCCGATCAGGATCAGCGCCAGGCGGAGCTTCTTCAGCCTCGGCTTGCGTCGCGGCGGGGAAGGCGTGCTGCCGTCCGGTTGGACGATCGGCGCGTCGCCCTGCGCGGGCGTGCGGAGCAGTGTCGGCGTTGGCGTCTCCGGCATGCTGGTATCGCTAGGCGAACCGGCCCGCGGCGTCCTTGCGACGTTCGAGTTTGGCGGCTGCGCCCCGCCCCGTCGCGCCCCGGGAGCGGTGCGTCAATGAGGAGGCGGCAGTCTAGCATTGCCCCGATGACGCAAACCCCGGGCGAGGCCGCTCGATTCCTGCTCAGGAACGCCGTCGACGCCCTCCCCGAGGGTGTCCTCGAGCGCCAGCTTTCGAAGGAGCGGCCGCTGCGCGTGAAGCTCGGGATCGACCCGACGGCGCCGGACATCCACCTCGGTCACACGGTGGTCCTGCGGAAGCTCCGCGAGTTCCAGGATCTGGGCCACACCGTGGTCCTGATCGTCGGCGACTACACCGGCCGGGTCGGCGACCCGAGCGGACGCTCGCAGGTCCGGCCGCAGCTCGACCCGGCGGAGATCGACCGCAACGCCGAGACCTTCCAGCAGCAGGCCTTCACCGTCCTCGACCGCGACCGCACCGAGGTGCGGCGGAACAGCGAGTGGCTCGACATGGAGATGGAGGCCCTGTTCCGGCTGGCCCGGACGGCGACCGTGGCCCAGCTGCTCGAGCGCGACGACTTCGCCAAGCGCTACGCCGCCGGCGAGCCGATCTCGGTGCTCGAGCTCCTCTACCCGCTGCTCCAGGGCTACGACTCGGTTGCGGTCAAGGCCGACGTCGAGCTCGGCGGCACCGACCAGAAGTTCAACCTGCTCCTGGCCCGCGACGTGCAGCAGGCCTACGGCGTGGAGCCGCAGTCGATCGTCACGATGCCGATCCTGCCGGGCACCGACGGCGTCCGGCGAATGTCCAAGTCGCTGGGCAACTACGTCGGCGTCACGGATCCCCCCGAGGACGTCTTCGGGAAGCTGATGCGGGTCCCGGACGATGCGATGCCCGTCTACTACGAGCTCCTGCTCGAGCAGGAGCTCGACCCCGCAAGGCCGGCCGTCGAGTCCAAGCGAGGGATGGCCAGGGAGCTGACGGCCCGGTTCCACGGGGATGACGCCGCAGCGGCCGCGGAGGCCCACTTCGACCGTCTCCACGTGGAGCACGGGACGCCCGACGAGGTCGACGAGTTCGCCATCTCAGGCGACACGGTCCACCTCCCGGCGATCCTCTCCGACGCCTTCGGCCTCTCCCGCTCCGAGGGGCGCCGCCTGATCGACCAGGGCGGGGTGAAGCTCGACGGGGAGCCGCTCGCCAATGGCGAGCTGGACCTGCCGGCCGAGCAGCTCGATGGCTCGTTGCTCCAGGTTGGAAAGCGGCGCTTCAAACGCCTTCGGAGAGCCTGACTGATCGCCTGTGCGGTGCTACACTCCTCCGTCGCACCGGATGACGAAGACCACCCGGGAGAGAGGTTAGGCGTAGGCGCCGCGACAGCGGAGCCGGATCCTGGGCCTCTCGACACGAGAGGCCTTCTTCATCTCGGCAGCGCATCAGGGTGGAGGCCCCGCCCGGAGGGCGCTGGACGGTCTTTGAAAACTCAACAGCACGTGCGATCGCCGGTCATTCGACCGAACGATCGCGCTTCAGGTTCGACCCTTGCCTTCGGGCAAGGCAAAGCCAAACCCGTCGAGACGAGGTCACCCGCAGGTGTACGCGGGGGCCTGCCAGCGACTCGACGCTCTTCTGATTGACAGTGGAGCCGCCGGACCCTCGGGTCTGGCGGATTGATACCACGCAAGTCTTTCACGGAGAGTTTGATCCTGGCTCAGGACGAACGCTGGCGGCGTGCTTAACACATGCAAGTGGGGCGACGAACCAGGCTTCGGCCTGGGGCAAAGCCGCGAACGGGTGAGTAACACGTGGGTAACCTGCCCCGAAGACTGGGACAACCCGGGGAAACCCGGGCTAATACCGGATGTTCCCTCCTCACATCAGTGAGGCGGGCAAAGGAAGCTTCGGCCTCCGCTTCGGGATGGGCCCGCGGCCCATTAGCTTGTTGGTGAGGTAAAGGCTCACCAAGGCTGCGATGGGTAGCTGGTCTGAGAGGACGATCAGCCACACTGGGACTGAGACACGGCCCAGACTCCTACGGGAGGCAGCAGTGGGGAATCTTGCGCAATGCACGACAGTGTGACGCAGCAACGCCGCGTGGGGGAAGAAGGCCTTCGGGTTGTAAACCCCTTTCAGGAGGGACGAAGCCCGGGCGGTTAATAGCCGACTCGGGTGACGGTACCTCCACAAGAAGCCCCGGCTAACTACGTGCCAGCAGCCGCGGTAATACGTAGGGTGCAAGCGTTGTCCGGAATTATTGGGCGTAAAGAGCGTGTAGGCGGCCCCGTTAGTCCGCTGTGAAAGTCCAGGGCTCAACCCTGGAATGCCGGTG
>JBJMLJ010000123.1:0-3829 GCA_045805365.1 Thermoleophilaceae bacterium | reverse complement strand
CCGGCGCTGACGAGCCAGACCCGCTTCTGGCTCTCCGACATGGACGCCGCGATCGAGCGGGCCGACGAGGTGCAGCAGGAGACCGTCGAGCGCATGGACGAGGAGGAGATCGACGCCGCCGGTGACACCGGCGAGGCGGATCCCCTGCTCGCGCTCCAGGATGCGCTCCAGACGTTCCCCGCCGACGAGATCGTGCTCTTCACGCACCCCGACGGCGAGCGCAACTGGGCCGAGGAGGGCGTGGTCGACGAGGCGGCGACGCGCTTCGACCCGCCGGTACGCCACCTGGTGGTGGACGGCTAGACGCGCGCGCCCCTCAGGGCCGGCAGGACCTTCTCGCCGTACACGCCCAGCGCCTTGACCGGGTCGGCGCCGGACGCGTTCTGGACGCAGACGATCGTCGCGCCCAGGCCCTCGACCTCGCGGATCCGCTCGGCGTGGTGCTCGGGGTCGGAGGAGACGATGTACTGCTCGAGGAAGTCCTCGTCGGAGAACTTCTGCTGCGCGTGCTCGTACATCGCCTTCGGGTCGTGCCAGTCGTCGGTGAAGTACTCCTCCGGCATCGTCGCCTTCCAGACGCGGGCGCCCTCGAGGGCCGCGTCGTCGTCCTCGGCCCACGAGAACCCGGTCTGGAGGATGATCTCGCCCGGCTCCTTGCCAGCGTCGTCGCAGGCCGACCGGTAGGCGTCGATCACCTCTGGCGCGGACTCGGGGTCGGCGAGCGTCCAGACGCCGTCGCCAAGCCGGGCGGCGACCTTCGCCGCGCGCGGTCCGAAGGCTGAGACGTAGACCGGCGGCCGTCGCTCACCGCGCGTGTGGAGGTAGGCGGCGTCGGTCCGGAAGAAGCGGCCCTCGTGGTCGACGCGCTCGCCGTCGAGCAGCTGCCCGATCAGCTCGAGCGCCTCCTCCATCCGCTCGATCTGCTCGCCGACGCTCGGCCACTCCATGCCGCAGGGGACCTCGTTGAGCGCCTCGCCGGAGCCGACGCCCAGGAAGGCGCGACCGGGGCACATCTCCTCGATCGTCGCGATGAACTGGGCCGTGACCGCGGGGTTGTGGCGATAGATCGGCGCCGTGACGCCCGTGCCGACCAGGACCCGCTCGGTCGCCTGGCCGACCGCCCCGAGAAGCGCCCAGGCGTGGCCGGAATGGCCCGGCTCCCACCAGGGCTGGAAGTGGTCGCTGACGTTGAGCCCCTCGAACCCCGCCTTCTCTACGGCCTGCGCTTGGCGGACCAGGTCGCTGGGCGGGAATTGCTCGGTGGCGAGTTGTACCCAGTAGCGCATACGGCCCGGCTACCCGGGCTCGAGCGGAGCAATCTCGAGCGGGCCGGTCGCGTGCTCGATCTGGAGCGTCGTGTGCTCGATGCCGAAGCGGTCGCGCAGCAGGTCCGCGAGCTCGCGCCGGTGTTTCTGGGCGTCGCAGTCGGGCCCGACGAGGACGTGCGCCGACAGCGCCGGGAAGCCCGAGGTGACCTCCCAGACGTGCAGGTCGTGCACCTCGACCACGTGCGGCTGGGAGGCGAGCACGCGACCGATCTCGCCGGGGTCGAGCTCGCGCGGGGCGGCCTCGAGCAGGACCCTGCCGGAGTCGCGCAGCAGGCCGATGCCGGAGCGGAGCATCAGGGCCGCCACCACCAGCGCCGCGATGCCGTCGGCGCGATCGAAGCCCGTGATCAGGACCACCGCCCCGGCGAGTGCGGTCGCGATGAACGCGAAGAGGTCGGTGAGGATGTGCTGGAAGGCGCCCTCGACGTTCATGCTGCGCCGGTCGGATCCGGACAGGACGCGCGTGGCGGCCAGGTTGACCGCCACGCCCGCCAGCGCCACGGCCACCACCACGCCGCCGTCGACGTCCGGCGGCGACACCAGCCGCCTGATCCCTTCGTAGACGATCAGCGCCGCCAGGGCGACCAGCGTCGCCCCGTTCAGCTGGGCCGACAGGATCTCCGCCCGGCGCAAGCCGAAGGTGAACCGGCCGCGGGCGGGTCGCTGGGCAAGGGCCGCCGCGACCAGCGCGAAGCCGATCGCCGCCGCGTCGGTGAGCATGTGGCCGGCGTCCGAGAGGAGCGCCAGCGAGCCGGCGAGCAGGCCCGCCACCACCTCGCCCGCCATCAGTCCCAGCACGAGCGCGAGCGCGACCCGCAGGCGCCCCCGATCCGCACCCGGGTCCACATGAGCGTGCGTGTGGGCCATCGCCATCAATGGTGCCACCTGTTTCGGCGCCCGATGTGCGGGTACGCATCAGGGCGCCATGAACCGCTACTCGGCAGGGGCCCTCGTTCGCGGTGTGGTCGCGACTACGACGATCGCCGCCTCGGCGCTCTCCCACGTCGGCTGGTGGCTCGACTGGCAGACCCGGGGCCGTGTCGGCCAGGGCTGCCGGACGATCGACGAGCTCGCCTAGCTCCTACCGGCGGCGGTCAGGCGATGGCCGCGGCAAGCGCGAGAGCACGATCATGCGCTTGCCGGCCGACTCCAGCCGCCGGTGATCGTCGATCATGGCGCGGCCGTTCTCGCGACGAGCTCACCTTCCGCCTGGACGAGCACGAATGTCCCGACCCGGAGGCTGCGGACGGCGAGCGGGTCCGGCCTCTACTTGCCGCTGCTCTTCGGGGTCGTCTGGGTCTGGGTGGTGGTCGTCTCGGTCTGCGCGGGCGTGGTGGTGGTCGACTGAGGGCTCTGCTGCGGAGTCGTCTGGGTGCTCTGCTGGCTCGGGCTGGTGGTCGTGGGGGTCGTCTGCTGCCCGCTGCTGTTCGACTTCTTGCGCTTGGTCGGGACGATCGTGGCGTTGCGGTCCCCGTTGATGAAGGAGTGACCGGCGATCAGGTCGGGCACCGTCAGCGCCGCCGCCGCGATGGCGAAGGCGAGCACGGCGGTCGTGGCCACCACGCCGACGGCGATCTTCCGCCTGCGCGGCTTGCGGTCGCGGCCGTAGACGCGCACCGGGGGGTCGCCGGGCTCGCGCGCCGGCGGCGGAATGGTGCGCGAGCGCTCGGCGCGAGGCGAGAGGGCCGGGCGCTCGGAAGTGATCCGCCGGGCGATGACCTCCGTCGGCTTGTGCAGCATCTCGCTGACGAGCGCCACGATCACAGGGGTGACCGCGGCGGCGATCGGCGTGCCGCCGGCCCAGAACTGCGAGGTAACGACCGCCGCCGTGGCCGAGGCGATGCTCGCGATCGCCAAGGTCCTCAGGTTTAGGCGGCGCTGCTCCTCGCGCTCGCGACTGCGCGGGGGCGAGGACATCGGGGCCAGAACATAGCGAGGCTCGGCCGTTTAGCGAGTCAGGGCCTCCGGTACTCGGTTTGAAAGGACTCGAACGAAGGAGGTCACCGATGGCGAACCGGCTCGAGGGCAAGCGGGTCGCGTTCCTGGCGGCCGATGGTGTGGAGCAGGTCGAGCTGACCGAGCCCTGGAAGGCCGTCGAGAAGGAGGGCGGCACGCCGGAGCTGATCTCGATCGAGGACGGCGAGATCCAGGGCTTCGAGCACCTGGACAAGGCCGACACCTTCAAGGTCGACAAGACCGTCTCCGAGGCGGATCCCGACGCCTACGACGGGCTCGTCCAGCCCGGCGGCGTCGCGAATCCGGACTTCCTGCGCGCGGACGAGGACGCCGTGCGGTTCACGCGCGCGTTCTTCGAGGCCGGGAAGCCCGTCGCCCAGATCTGCCACGGGCCTTGGATGCTCGTCGAGGCGGACGTCGTCCGCGGACGCAAGGTCACCTCGTGGCCCAGCCTCAAGACCGACATCGAGAACGCCGGCGGCGAGTGGGTCGACGAGGAGGTCGTCGTCGACAACGGTCTCGTGACGAGCCGCAAGCCGGACGAT
>JBJMLJ010000122.1:0-6129 GCA_045805365.1 Thermoleophilaceae bacterium | reverse complement strand
GCGCCCGAGGCCTCCACGGCCTGCGCCATGACCTCGAGGTTGCGGAAGCCGCCGGTTCCGAGGACGAGGTGGGAGTCGAAGCTCCGATCTGCGATCTCGAGCGCCATCTCAGCCACCCTGCACCGCGTGGAGGACCTCGACCTGCTGGCCGTCGCGCAGCTCCATCTCCTGCCATTCGCCGCGAGGCACGACCTCTCCGTCGACCGCCACGGCCACCCCGCGGCCCTCGGGCTCGACGCCCGCCTCGCGCACGGCCACCGCCACCGTCGCGGCCCGCGGCAGCTGGCGCTCCTCACCGTTGATCAGCACGGCGGTCATCCCACCACCTCCGCGCGCTGCCCGGCCAGCTGCTCCGCCACGGTGTCCGCGGTCAGCGGAGCGAGCAGGCCGCCGTTGCGGTAGTGGCCGGTGGCCCACCAGAGCCCGTCGAGCTCGCCGGGGCCGACGAGAGGCGCGTTGTCCGGAGTCGCGGGCCGCAGCCCGGCCTGCGCCTCCACCAGCTCGAGCTCACCGACGTCGGGCAGCACCTCGCGCGCGGCCTCGAGCAGACGGAAGACGCCGTCGGCCGTGACCGTGGTGTCGAAGCCCTGCTCCTCCACCGTCGCGCCGAGCACGACGCGGCCGTCGCTCCGCGAGAGCAGGTAGCAGCGGGGAGTGCGGATTACGCGGTCGGTCGGCGGCGCCGCTCCGCCGCGCACGCGCAGCTGGAGGATCTGGCCCTTGACGGGCCGGACCGGCGGTCCGTCGCCGAGCGGCGAGAGCGCGGGGCTCCAGGCGCCCGCGGCGATCACGACCGCGCCCGCGGCCACCCGCAGGTCGCCGCTCGTGCGCACGCCGCTCACGCGCTCACGGTCGTGCTCCACGGCGGCCACCTCGGCGCCGCTCAAGATCTCCCCGCCCGCGCCTCGGAGCGCCGTCACCAGCGCGCGCACCACCGCCCGCGGGTCCACCTGGCCGTCCTGCGGAGCGAGGATCCCGCCCGCTATCCGCGGCGACAGCCCCGGCTCGAGCCGGCGGCACTCGCGAGCGGGCAGCCATTCGGCCTCCAGTCCCAGCGAGCGCTCGAAGGCGTGCAGGCGACGGAGCTCCTCGGCGTCGTCCCGGTCGGCGGCGACCACCACGGCGCCCGAGTCCCGGTAGTGGGTGGCGAGCCCCGTGCGCTCCTCCAGCTCGGCCGCGAAGCCGGGCCAGCGCTCGCGCGACGCCAGGTTCGAGCGCAGCAGCGCCTCCTCGCCGAACTCCGCCTCGGTGACCGGCGCCAGCATCCCGGCGGCGACGCCCGAGGCTCCGGCGCCCGGCCAGGAGCGGTCGAGGACCATCACGGACATGCCGCGCTGCGCCATTCGCCAGGCGCACGACAAACCGATCAGTCCGGCGCCGATTACAACGGCGTCGTAGCTCTTCTCCTGCAAACGCTCACCTTCCTCGCGCCGGCATTACCCGGATCAGGTTCCACGGTCGGCGGCGCGTGAAGCCGCCCTCTCAGCCCGGTAGCTCCGAGCTCCCGTTCCGGGTAAAGGCTAGCGCCGCGAGCTAGCGCCGCGAGTACTCGTCGCGCGGGCCGGGCCCGCCGCCGCCCATGAACTCCACGGCGAGCGATACGACCAGGCCGATGATGCCGACGATCATCAGGATCAGGCCGACGGTCTGCAGCTCGACGCCGGAGATCGTGACGGTGATCGCGTAGCGCAGGATCGCGCCGACGGCGATCAGGAAGATGGACATTCCTATCCCCATCTCGGGGCATCGTAGCCGGGTGCGGCGGACGGGAAACGTGGCGATCTGCTAGGAATGCCGCCGCCGCCGTTGCAACGGGATGCACGCGCGGCGTCGACCGGTCGGCACCGCAACTCCGGCTGCCGGCCCTGTTTCTAGTCGCGTTCGACGATGAGACGAATCACGCTTCTCACCGCTCTCGCATGCGCCGCAGTGTCGGCGTTCTTCGTCCTGCCCGGGGGCGCCGGGGCCAACAGCCGCCAGCTCATGATCATGCAGGACGACTCCCGGCTGCTCCGCGACGGCGGCGGCCCGCGCAACGCCTCCCTCGACGAGATGCACGCGCTGGGTGCCGACGTGGTGAAGGTGCAGGTCTACTGGAACGAGATCGCGCCCGGGCCGCACAAGCCCCCCGGCTTCGACGGCAGCGACCCCTCGAACTACAACTGGAGCGCCTACGACGCGGTGGTGCGCGGAGCCATCGCCCGGGGTATGCGCCCGTTCCTCTCGCTCGGCGGGCGCGCGCCCGACTGGGCGATCCGGAAGAAGACGAAGCGCCACAACGGCACCTACCGTCCGAGCGCCCGCGAGTTCCGGCTCTTCGCCCAGGCCGCCGGTCGCCATTTCCCGCAGGTCCACCTCTGGTCGGCCTGGAACGAGCCGAACCTGTCGAGCTGGCTCCAGCCGCAGCGCGGCAAGCACGGCGTCCCGCTCGCGCCCTCGATCTACCGCAATCTCTATCTGGCCGCCCACAAGGGCCTCGTCGACTCCGGGCACGGCGCCGACACGATCCTGATCGGCGAGCTCATGCCGCTCGGCAACGGGTCCGTGAAGAAGATCCCGCCGCTCACGTTCCTGCGCGAGATGGTCTGCCTGAACAGCCACTACAGGCCCTATCGCGGCCACGCGGCCAGGGTCCGCGGCTGCAAGAAGGTCAAGCGGATCCCGACCTCCGGCCTCGCCTACCACCCCTACACGCCGCGAGGCGGCCTGCGCAGGAAGCCCGGCGCCGGCGAGGCCTCGATCACCACGCTCGGCCGCCTCGGCCGCGTCCTCGACCGGATCGCCCGCCACGGCAAGCTCCCGCGCCGGCTGCCGATCTGGAACACGGAGTTCGGCTTCCAGACGAACCCGCCGGACCCGTTCCAGTACAGGATCAAGAAGGTCCCGGGCTTCCTCGACGAGAGCGAATGGATCGACTTCCGCGCTCACCGTGTGCGGAGCCACGACCAGTACACGCTCTTCGACGACCGGGCCTCCGGCGGCAGCATCTTCACCAAGTGGGCGGGCTTCCAGCAGGGCCTCCGGTTCGCCAGCGGCAAGGCCAAGCCCGGCGTCTACGGCGCCTTCCGCATGCCCGCCTTCGTCCGCCCGCTGGGCGCGGCCGCCGAGGTCTTCGCCGGCCTGCGCTTCGAGCCCGGCGCGACCGCCACGGTCTTCAGCCGCAAGCCCGGAGGGAAGTACCACAAGCTCGGCACGGCGACGCTGAACGCGGCCGGCTATTTCCAGAAGATCTTCCGCGTCTCGTCCCCAGGGCACCGCGTCTACCGCATCAGGATCGGTAGCTACTCTCGAACCAAGCGCCCGGCCCGGCGCTGACCCCCGGCCCCCAGGAGGAGCTCCCTTGAGCCTCGCCCCCGCTCGTCCAAGCCTGTTCCGACCCGCCGTGCTGCTCGCGCTTGCACTCGCCCTGGCGACGATCGGCTTCGGGCTTCGCGCCGCTGACGCCCACGCGGCGCGCGGCATGGAGATCGCGGTGCAGGACGACAGCGCCCTGGTGACGCAGTCCTACAAGAAGTACCACCTGACGCGGGACCGGACGCTGCAGCTGGCCCGCGCCTTCGGCGTGACCAGGGTGAGGATCAACCTCGGCTGGGCCAACACGCTGACGCCGGACCAGCGCAAGGCGCGCAAGCGCCCCGCGAACCTCCAGTACCAGTTCGGGATCGTCGACGGCGCGATCGACGCGGCCGCGCGTTTCGGCATGCGCGTGCACCTGTCGCTCACCGGGCCGGCGCCGGCCTGGGCCGCCGGCAACCACAGGGTCGGTCCATACAAGCCGAGCGTCAGCGCGTTCAGCCAGTGGGTCGGCATTGCGGTCAGGCACTTCCGCCACCGCGTCGACCGCTACAGCATCTGGAACGAGCCGAACATCAAGCCCTGGCTCGCGCCGCTCAAATCCTCGCCGGCGATCTATCGCAAGCTCTACCAGCGCGGCTACAGGGCGATCAAGGCGAACGCCCCGGAGGCCAAGGTCCTGATCGGCGAGACGTCGCCCTACGGACGGCGCGGCTTCGGCACCTCGCCGATCGCCTGGCTGCGGAAGATGCTCTGCGTCAACAGCCACGGCAAGCGCAAGCGGAGCTGCCCGAAGCTCAAGGCCGACGGCTACGCGCACCATCCGTACGACTTCGCGCACGCCGCGAACTTCAAGTACCCGGGCAAGGACAACGCCACGATGGGGACGTTGCGCAACCTGACGCGGGCGCTCGACCGCTTCTCACGCAGCGGCGCGTTGCGCCACAACCACGGCGGCAAGATGCCGGTGTTCCTCACGGAGTACGGCTACTTCGCCACCGGCCGCCGCGCGCTCTCCAGGCGCAAGCGCACCAAGTATCTGGCCCAGGGCTGGTCGATCGCGCTCAAGAACTCGCGCGTCAAGTCCAACCTCCAGTACCTGATGGCGGCACCGCCCAGGCGCTCGTCGTCGGCGTTCTTCAACCTGGCGCTGCTGACGACCCGCGGCAAGAAGTACCCGCAGTACAACACGATGGTGCGCTGGTTCAAGTCGCATCGCCGCAAGGTCACGCGGCCGGGCGGCCCGATCTCGCTGCCGCTGGCGCCCACAGGGCCAGCCACTTAGTGGATCGCCGCGAGCGGCTTCGGCGCGCCCGCCTCTACCTCGTGGTCGAGGCGGCGGGCGTCGAGGCCGCCCGCGCGGCGCTCGCGGGCGGAGTGGACATGGTCCAGCTGCGCGACAAGGAGGCGGGCGACGACGGCCTGCTTCGATCGGCCTCCGCGTTCCGCGACGCCTGCGACGACCACGGTGCGCTGTTCTGGCTCAACGACAGGCCCGACCTGGCTCTCGAGGCGGCCGCCGACGGCGTCCACATAGGGCAGGACGACATGCCCGTCGACGAGGCGCGCTCGCTGTTGGGCCCCGACCTCCTGATCGGTCTCTCTACCCACTCCCCGGAGCAGTTCGACGCCGCCCTAGGGTCGGACGCCGACCAGCTGAGCGTCGGGCCGGTCTACGAGACGCCCACAAAGGAGGGGCGGCCCGCGACCGGGCTCGAGTACGTACGCCATGCCGCGTCGCGGGGCTCCGCCACGCCGCCCTGGTTCGCTATCGGCGGCATAGACCTCGATAACGTCCGCGACGTGCTGGCCGCAGGCGCAGAGCGCATCGTCGTGGTGCGCGCCATCCGCGACGCCGCCGATCCCCGCGCCGCGGCGTCGGCCCTGCGCGCGGCGCTCGACGAGGCGGCCCCGGGTGGCCCAGCGCGCTAAGCGGCAGAAGCGCAAGAGAAAGCAGCGGGCCGCGCGTCCATCGGGGGGCGAGCCGATGGCGGCCGGCTACTCGCGCGCACGCGCTAAGGACGACGAGGCCCGGGCGGCGCTGGTGCCGCTCGAGCCCGGCGAGCGCCCCGTGGCCGTGACCGTCGGGGCGGTCGTGGCCCTCCTCTTCGCCCTGGCCAACCTGGGCGCCTACGTCGCCGGAGTCAAGGTCCAGGGCGACAGGCCCGCCCCGGCCGGGGTGATCGTCTACAGCGGCCTGATGCTGCTCGTGGCCTACGGGATGTGGCGGGCCAAGTACTGGGCGGTGCTCGGCATGGAGGCGCTGCTCGCGATCATCATCATCATCTTCGCGCTGCTGGCGCTCAACGCCGGCAACGTCGTGTCCGGTGTGATCGCGGTCGTGGCGGTCGCCGCGGCGGGCACCCTCTTCTGGTTCCTGATCAAGGCGATGGCCCGGATCCAGATGCCCGAGCGGCCCGGAACCCAGAAACGCTAGCGCCGTGGCAAGGGCGAGCGGCTCAAGCTCACCTCCTACTACGACGACCACCTCGTCCACACGCGGGTGATGGGGATCATGCACGTCTACGTCGCCGAGGACCCGTCGGTCCAGTCGAGCTGCGGGCCGCTCCCGGGCGACCTCGACAACCAGCGCCTGGCCGGCGCCGGCGCTACGACGGCAACGCCCCGGTCCTCGTGGGCCGCTCGGGGTTCGTGAGCGCCAACCTCTCCGTGCCTCTCGGAGCGCGCGTGCGCTGGCACTTCCGCGACCGGGCCTCCCACAACGTCACGCTCGCCGACGGGCCACGAGGGTTCGCGTCCCAGAACGAGCGGCGGGGCCACGGCTTCAGCAAGCGCCTCAGACGACCCGGCGTCTACCGGATCTTCTGCTCACTC
>JBJMLJ010000121.1:0-8104 GCA_045805365.1 Thermoleophilaceae bacterium | reverse complement strand
CCGCCGCAACGAGCTGGCCGCCACCTTCAACCGCCTGCCCGCCTTCCTCGGCGAGCTGCGGCCGTACATGTCGCGGCTGGGCGACCTGACCTCGGCGTCCACCCCGACGCTGCGAAACCTGCGCGCGGCGTCCGGCGACCTCGACACGTTCCTCAAGCGACTCGGACCGTTCTCGGTCGCAGGCCAGCCCGCGCTGACCCGGCTCGGGAAGGCCTCGGCGGTCGGCAGCCAGGCGGTCAAGCTGACGGCCAAGGACGTGGCCGAGCTGCGCCGGCTTGCCCGTATCACGCCGGCGCTCGCCAAGCCGCTGCGCCAGTTCCTCACCTCGATCGACGACCGCCGCCGGGCGGTCGAGCCCGACCCGCGCGCCAAGGCCACCGGCCCACCCGCTCCCGACCCGACGCATATCCCGTCCGGCTCGCAAGGCGGCTTCACGGGGATGGAGGCGCTCTGGGACTACTTCTACTGGCAGGCGCTGTCGACCAACGCGCTCGACAACACGGGCCACGTGCTGCGCCTGACCGCGCTCGTCAACGAGTGCTCCGCCTACCAGGTCACGCGCAAGGGCAACGGCCCCCTGTTCGACAACTGCAACCAGTGGCTCGGGCCCTACCAGCCGGGCATCACCGCCCCCGATCCGACCCTGATCCGGTGTGAGTTGTGCGCCTCGAGCAAGTCCTCCCGGACGCCGCGGCTGAGCTGGCCGACCAGCCTGAGGCGGCAGGCGCCGAGAGCTCCGGCGCCGCGCAGCAGGAGCCTTGACGTTCCGCTCCTCAACTACCTGCTCTCGCCATGAGACGCCCGCGCACATCCATCACCGCGAGCCCGGTCCTCATCGGAGCGGTGACCGTGCTGATCGCGGTGATCGCCGTCTTCATCGCCTACAACGCCAACCAGGGCCTTCCCTTCCTGCCGACCTACAAGCTCCACGCCCAGGTCCCGAACGCCACCAAGCTGGTCGAGGGGAACGAGGTGCGTGCCGGCGGCTTCCGCGTAGGGGTCGTCAAGAAGATCACCGCCAAGCGGGAGGTGTACAAGGGCAAGGAGCGCTCGGTGGCGTTGCTCGACCTGGACCTCGACAAGGTCATCCAGCCGCTGCCCAAGGACAGCCGGATCACGATCAGGCCGCGCTCGGCGCTCGGCCTGAAGTACGTGCAGATCGATCCCGGGAAGTCCAAGCAGACCTTCGCCCCCGGCGACACGATCCCGCTGAAGAACGGGCTCAAGCAGCCGCTCGACCTCGAGGACGTGCTGTCCACCTTCGCGCCTCAGACCCGCGACGACGCGCGACTGGCGCTTCAGGGCTTCGGCGGCGCCCTGGCCGGCCGCGGCCCCGACATCAACACCGTCATTCGGCAGCTGAGCCCGTTCCTGCGCCATCTGACGCCGGTGATGAAGTCGCTCAACGATCCGACGACCGAGCTCTCGGGCTTCATTCCGCGGATCGGGCGCGCGGCCGCCGAGGCTGCGCCGGTCGCCGAGGTCCAGGCGGAGCTGTTCAGCAACATGGCGGACACCTTCGCGGCGATCTCCGCCGACCCCGGAGCCCTCCAGGACACGATCGCTGAGAGCCCCTCGACGCTCGACGCCTCGATCTCGTCGTTCCGGGTGCAGACGCCGTTCCTCGCGAACCTCGCCGACACCGCCCGCCTGCTCCAGCCGGGCACGGCCGAGCTGAAGACTTCGCTGCCGCCGCTGAGCAGCGCCCTGCACGCCGGCACGCCGATCCTGAGACGCACGCCGGAGCTGGCCGGGGACCTCGAGGGCACATTCCACGCGCTCGTCGATCTCGGCAAGGACCCGAACACGCTGCTCGCGCTCCGCGACCTGAGGACGGGCGTCGACGTGGCCACGCCCGCCGTCCAGCTCGTAGCGCCCTACCAGACCCTCTGCAACTACTTCGTCTACTTCTTCAACCCGCTCGGGACGCACATCTCGCAGCCGGTGCCGGGCGGGACCACCGAGCGAATCCTGGCCAAGCTCGTGTCGGGCACCCAGCGGAACACGATGTCCAACACGGAGTCGACCCGCCCGGTCGACGTCCCCGAGGGCAAGGACCCGCGGGCGCAGCCGCCCCAGCAGGCGCTCCACACCCAATATGGCGGGGGCATCTTCCCCTTCGGCGCCGGCGGCCAGGCGGACTGCGGGGCGGGCCAGACCGGCTACCCGGACCGGCTCGCGGCGGACGCCCGTTACCCGCCGTCGCCCGACCCGGCCCAGGGCGGGGGCAGCCACATCGTGGTCGACCCGAACACGCCCGGCCTGGCGGGCGGGACCTACGTGACCCGGAAGCTCGGCCTCAAGTCGCTGAAGGACCTGCCCTGATGGCGCGCTCGTCCGGCAGAAGGAAGCCCGGGATGACGCCCTTCAAGGCGGGCATCCTGACGATCGTGCTGATCGGGGTGCTGGCCTACTTCGGCTTCACGAAGGCGAACCCGTTCGTGCACCCGTACAAGCTGAACGCCGTGGTGGCCAACGCCCAGAACCTCCAGCCCAAGGCCCCGGTGCGGATCGCCGGGGTGGAGGTCGGCAAGGTCAAGGACATCGAGCCGGAACCCGGCTCGTCGGCGGCCAAGGTCACGATGGAGCTGAAGAAGGACGCCCTGCCGCTCCACCAGGACGCCACGCTAAAGGTCCGGCCGCGGATCTTCCTCGAGGGGAACTACTTCGTCGACCTGCGGCCGGGCTCGCCGTCGGCGCCGACGTTGAAGGACGGCAGCACGCTGCCGATGCGCCAGACGGCGGCGTCGGTGTCGCTGTCGGACATCCTGGGCGCGCTCCAGAGCGACGTCCGCTCGAACCTGCAGACCCTCCTGCGCGAGTACTCGAGCGGGCTCTCGCACGGCGGGGCGCAGGCGTTCAACCAGGCCGCGCGCTACTTCGAGCGGGCCTACCGCTTCACCGCCATCACCAACGACGCCCTGCTCGGCGAGGAGCCCACGCGCGACATCCCGCGCGCGCTCCGCGGATCCCAGCGGACGTTCTCGGCGCTGGCCCAGGATCCGGAGGCGCTCCAGCAGCTCGTGACCGACCTCAACGTCACGGCCGGCGCCCTCGCCCGCGAGGACACGTCGCTCGAGGCCTCCGTGCCGGCGCTCCGCGACACCCTCCGCGCCGCCCAGCCGGCGCTGGCCTCGCTGAACAACGCGCTGCCGACGCTGCGCGCCTTCTCGGTCGAGGCGCTGCCGGGGGTGCGCTCGTCGCTGCCGACGCTCGACGTGGGCATCCCCTGGCTCCACCAGGCCCGGCTGCTGATGCGGCGCAGCGAGCTCAGGGGCCTGTCCAGGCAGCTGCGCATCGCCACGCCGAACCTCGTGCGGCTCAACATCCAGCTGCGACCTCTGCTACGGACCGGACGGCAGCTGTCGTCGTGCACCAACAACGTGCTGGTGCCGTTCGCCCAGTCGAAGATCCCGAGCATCGAGTCCGGCAACTCGAACCAGGAGGTCCGGCGCCAGATCGTCCGGAGCTTCGTCGGGCTCTCCGGCGAGAGCCGCCTGAACGACGCCAACACGCCGTTCTTCCACATCCAGGGGGTCAACCCGCTCAACCTGACCACCGGCCGGATCGAGCCCGCCGCGCCGCAAGACGCCCACACGCCGCCCGCGCACCGGCCCGACGTGCCCTGCGAGACCCAGCAGGCGCCCAACCTGTCGGCGCCCGGCGGACCGGCCTCGTCGTTCTCGAGCCGCTCGCCGCGCACCTCGCCGGCAAATCTCCGCCGACTCGGCGCCGACTGGCGGCAGATGATCCACAGCGGCAGGTTCGCGGCCCTCGAGCGGCGCTTCCGCGCGCTGGCGAAGGAGAGCTCGAAGTGAAGCGCGTCATCCGCAAGCACCTGCGCGACGCGCTCGCCGTCGTGGGCATCGCGATCCTCGCGATCGGCGCGGCCGCCTACATCCTCAGCCAGCAGCGGCTGCGCTTCCCGCTCATCCAGCAGAAGCCGAAGGAGATCAACGCCGAGCTCCAGAGCTCGCAGGCCGTGCTCCCGGGGCAGGGGCAGACGGTGCGTGTGGCCGGGGTCGAGATCGGCGAGATCGGCGGCGTGAAGCTCAAGAACGGCGTGGCGGACGTCCAGCTCGAGATCAAGCCGAAGTACAAGAACACGATCCGCACGGACGCGACGGTGCTGCTGCGTCCGAAGACCCCGCTCAAGGACATGTTCCTCGAGGTCGACCCGGGCTCGGGCCCGGTGGTCCCCGAGGGCGGCACCCTCCCGGTCGCGAACTCGGCGCCCGACGTCAACCCGGACGAGTTCTACGAGGCGCTCGACTCCGACGCGCGCGACTACCTGAAGCTGCTCGTCGTGGGCGGGGGGAAGGGTCTACAGGGGCGCGGCGGCGACCTGCGCGAGGTCTTCCGCCGGCTCTCGCCGCTCCACCGCGACCTGGCGCGCGTCACCGAGGCCTCCGCCCGCCGGCGCCACGCGCTCAAGCGACTCATCCACAACTACTCGGAGCTCGTCACCGAGCTCGGCCACCACCCGGACGACCTGTCGCGGCTCGTGACCGCGTCGCGCGACGTCTTCTCGGCGACGGCCAGCCAGAACGCCAACATCTCGCTCGCCGTGGCCCGGCTGCCGGGCACGCTCCGGCAGACCCAGCGCACGCTGAACCAGGTCGACCGCTTCGCGCCGCTCCTCCAGTCGTCGCTGCAGTCGCTGCGCGCCCCGTTCCGCCGGCTCGCGCCCACCAACGCGGCAGTGAGGCCGTTCCTCGCCGCCACCGAGCCGGCCCTCCGCACCCAGATCCGGCCGTTCGTCCGGCGCGCGAGGCCGTACACCAAGAACCTGTCGAGTGCCGCGCGTAACACGGTTCGCGCCCTGCCGGACCTCACGACCGGTATCAACGAGCTCAACCGCTTCTTCAACATCGGCGCCTACAACCCGGGCGGCGCCGAGGGCCTGGGCGGGAAGTCGATCGCGCAGCAGCGCGCCCGCCAGGAGGGCCTCCTCTACTGGCTCGCATGGACGGCGCAGAACGGCGTCTCCCTGTTCAACACCGCCGACGCCCAAGGACCATTCCGCCGGCTCACCATCTGCGGACTGCCCGACACGGTGGTGGCGGGGGTCCTCGGCGCGGCCCTTGCCGAGATCGGCGCCCAG
Source organism: Thermoleophilaceae bacterium (assembly GCA_045805365.1). Classification (GTDB taxonomy): domain Bacteria; phylum Actinomycetota; class Thermoleophilia; order Solirubrobacterales; family Thermoleophilaceae; genus DASXBA01. The sequence goes on along the minus strand of JBJMLJ010000121.1, from coordinate 3,000 downwards.
CAGCCCGCGCTACTCCAACAGCTCGAGAACCAGCTCGGTGCAACCGAGGCGAACCTCGCCCAGAAGCTGATCGCGGCTTCGGGCGGATTCGGAACCTGCAGCTTCTAGACCATGGTCAAGGACACACCAAGCCTGAAGCAGATCGCCGCGATGGTGGGCTTCACGCTGTCCGTCTTCGGCCTGCTCCTGTTCCTCTGGCTGAGCTTCGGCGGAACCGTTCCGCTGAAGCCGAAGAAGTACCAGGTCGAGGTCGCCTTCCCAGAGGCAGCGACCCTGGTCGAGGAGGCCGACGTCCGCATGGCGGGGGTCAACATCGGCAAGGTCAAGGTGCGCTCGCTGACCGACCACGGCCACCGGACGCTGGCCACGATCCAGATCGAGCCCCGTTTCGCGCCGATCCCGAAGGACACGCGGGCGATCCTGCGCCAGAAGTCGCTGCTCGGCGAGACCTACGTCGAGCTCGCACCGGGAGACAAGAGCTCGGGCAAGCTGCCCGACCACGGCAGGCTGCCGGACGGCCACGTCGAGGGGACGACCCAGCTGGACGAGATCTTCTCCACCTTCGACAGGCAGACCCGCAACAACTTCCAGGCCTGGCTGCACGACTCTGGCATCGCCACGAGCGGCGACTACCCGCAGAACTTCAACGACGCGCTCGGCAACGCCGCGCCCTTCTTCGAGGCCGGAACGAGGCTGCTGACGCCGCTCGACGACCAGGAGATCGCGCTTCGCCGCCTCGTCCGCAACACCGGCAGGGTCTTCGGGGCGATCTCACGCGAGAACGGCGCTCTCCGGGGACTGATCGTGAACGGCAACGACACCTTCGGCGCCCTCGCCTCACGCGACCAGGCGCTGGCCGACACCTTCCAGGTCTTCCCGACCTTCCTGACCGAGACGCGCGCCACGGTGCGCCGGCTCGAGAGCTTCGCCCGTAACGCGAACCCGCTGGCCACGGACCTGAAGCAGCCGGCCAGGGACCTCGCCCCGACGCTGCGTGACCTCGGCGCCCTGGCGCCGAACCTGGAGGCACTGTTCCACGAGCTCGGGCCGTTCATCGACACGGCCGACGTGGGCCTGCCGCAGCTGAACCGCGTCCTGCGCGGGGCGCGGCCGGTGCTCGACGCGGTCCACGTCTTCATGCCCGAGCTCAACCCGATCCTGTCCTACCTCGCCTTCGCCAGGGGTCAGGTCGCCGACTTCATCACGGTCGGCGGCGCGGCGTTGGCGGGCAACGACCAGGGCGGCTACGCGCGCGGGACCGGGGCCGAGCACTACCTGCCGCAGATCGCGATGATCGAGCCACGCTCGTTCATGCGCGAGAACACGCGGCCGGCGTGGGAGCGCGGCAACGCCTACATCGCCCCCAACGCCTACATCCGGGGGATCCCGCTCGGCATCATCGAGAGCTTCGACTGCAAGCCCTCCGGCGGGGAGGTCCACAACCCGATCGAGAGCGGAGCGGGGTCGCCCGCGCCGCCGTGCTTCGTGCAGCCGCCGTCGCTCTACAACGGCCAGCGCTTCCCGGCGCTCCAGCGCGGCAAGGCGCCGAAGGTGGCCGCGCCCAGGGGCGAGGCCGGGACCTCGCCGGCGAGGCCCTAGACGGTCGCGAGGTCCGGCTCGCGGCTGCGGTCGAGCAGCTCCTCGATCGCGACCTCGAGGTGGGCGGCGAGGTCATCCGCGTCGGGTAGCGCGTCGCGGTCCGCGTAGAGGCCGAAGCAGGCCCGGTCGCAGACGCTGGTGAAGCCGATCGAGAGGGTGTGGCGGTCGGCCAGCGGCACGACGGGATACGCCTCCATCAGCTCGCAGCCGAGCATGTACAGCGGCTCCGGCGGCCCCGGGATGTTCGAGACGACGAGATTGAACGTGTGCGGACTCGCCACCAGCCGCGAGACGACCCGCTGGAGCGACGAGGGCGCGTGGGCGATCAGCTCCAGGACCGCCTCCGAGCCCTCCGGGTCGCCGCGCTCCTTGCGCTCCTTCGTCGCGGCGTGGAGCTCGCGCAGCCGGCGAACGGGGTCACGCTCGTCGCAGGGCAGGTCGAGGAAGAGGAACGAGATCCGGTTGCCGAGCTCGCCCGCGCCGTCGTCGGCGCGGATGTTGACCGGGACCATGGTCTTGAGCCGCCGCGGCTCCTGTCCGCGCCCGTCCAGGTAGCCGGCAAGGGCCCCCGTCGAGACGGTCAGGACCACGTCGTTGAGCGTCGTGCCGAACCTCCGCTTAACCTGCTTCAGCTCCTCGAGCGGGCGCACCGCGGTGGCCAGCCGGCGGTACGGCGAGAGCGGCTCGTTGAGCACGCGCGCCGGCGTCGTCGGGGCAAATGAGCTCACGAACGCCTGGCCGGCACGGCGGAGGAGCCCGCCGGCGCGGCGTGGGGAGCCGGCCAGCTTCGCGGGGAGCGCCACGAGGTCGAGCTGCTCGGCCACGCGGTCGGCGAGGCCGGCGAACAGCCGCCCGCCGGCGCCGGGGCCCGACGCGGGCCGCCACTCCTCCGGCTCGTCGGGCGGTGAGTCCGGCTCAGGGTCGAGCAGGAGCGCGGCGAGCTCGACGGCTGCGATGCCGTCAACCATGCAGTGGTGGGCCTTGCCGACCACCCCGAGGCCGCCGTCCTCGAGGCGGTCGGCGATCCACAGCTCCCAGAGCGGGCGATTGCGAGCGAGAGGCGTCGACATCACCGTGTCCGCCAGCTCGGCCAGATCGTCGCTCGGCGCTCGGCGGACGTGCCGGTCGATGTCGAACTCCTCGTCGTCCACCCAGATCGGTCGGTTCAGCCCGAGCGGCACGTCCGCGAGCCGCTGCCGGTAGCGCGGCGCGCGCCACAGGCGGCAGGCGATGTGGTCACGCAGCCGCTCGAAGCTCGGGGCGGCACCGTCGCGCGGCGGCGCGAACCTCGCCGGCCAGCCCACGGGCATGTGCGCCGACGTCGTCGCCACGTCCAGAAACGAGGCGACCAGCGACGTCAAACGATCGGCGGCCATCCGGCCGTACCACCCTCGAGACGGG